>NZ_JBHIQF010000029.1:0-3906 GCF_042196445.1 Bartonella sp. AP11XZML | reverse complement strand
TATGTTGCAGGGGTCATCTGTTCTTAATGACTACAATCAACGCCTTGTTGATGCCAATAGAGAACGTTGGCTGGAACAAGACAATAGCGGCTGGAATAGGTTGAATATGCTTATGAACGCCGGTCATGGCTTTGCAAGGAATTACGGCACGACGACGAATAATCATACAATCTCTAAGATAGAGGGCAATAATCCGTGGAAAAATGTAGGGGCTATAGGTTCTTTAGCACTTCAAGCAGCACCGATGGCTTTTGGTTACATGGCAGGTGGTCCAATGGGAGCAGCGTTGGCAGGAGGAGCATCCAAGTTTTTTTAGATTACATGAATCAAAAGAAAGCTCTGGAGAATAATTAAAGAATAGTTTTGTAGGAGAGTGTGATGGCATTTCCATTATTAGGCTTAGCTGCTGGGGTAGCAGGTGGGGCAGCATTGAGATATGGACCTCATATTTTTAGGTATCTTTATCCCAGAGTAGCTCCAAAAATGGTTACAGGGGCGAAAGGATTGGGACAATTAATGAAACCAAACCTGAAGAATCCTTTAGTAATTGGTGGGGCGATTGGGAGTATTCTGGATAATATAAATGAAGCACAAGCCCCATCCAACCCCTATTTACAGAATAGTCTGAATCCATATGGACCATTTATGCCCTATACGGCTCCTAGAGCGGAAATGCCTCTTGGATTTGATCAACATCCACCCATGCCAAATGCACTAGAGAGTACTCCACAAGAACTAAAACCTTATGTTAATGAACAAACGCAACCATTAGCACCCGCTTCCCCAACACCGACTCCTGAACTGACAGATGCAGAGAAATTTTTACAGTCCAATACTTATAAGTTTTTTCAATCAGATGCGTATCAGAAGCTCAAAGATCTTTTTGCAGGTATGGCAGAATCTTCATCAGACGGTTCTGGGTGGGATGCGCTTGCAAGTGGTGTGAAGCATCTTAATGAAGGTGATAAACGAAGAGAACAAGTCAATCAAACCGTCGAATACCTAAAATCTAAAGGCTACAGTGAAGAAGAGGCGCGGTTCATGGCTGGGAATAAAGATGCATTGAATGCTTTTCTATTACAAAAAGTGAACGGCGGTTATGATGCTAGATCTAAAGAAGAAATGGACCGCCTACGAGAAACAATAGATCTTAAAAATAGTGAAGCTATCAGTAGTAATACACTCCATGACATTGAACGTTTTATGAATTATATAGAAGAGAATGGTGATTGGGCTACGGGAAATCTTGCTGATTGGCAAGCTTCTTTTAAGGTTCCTCAACACCGTGATATGCGTTCACTGCTTGATTCCATTAAAAACCGTATAGGTATTGACCGTTTAGAAACGATGAGACGGTATTTACGCAATGGTGCTTCTGGTTTTGGTAACCTTACAGAAAGAGAGCTTGATATCTTAAAGAGCTATTTAGGAGAGATAAAGTACGACTTGGGTCATGAAGAGCTCTTGTTTAGGTTGAAAAAAATCCATCAGATTTTGGCTAAGATGAAATTAGACGTATTGAAATTGCTAGAAGACAGCAGCATTGAATTAACGCAAGAGAGTGTTGATAAGGTTACCTCACAGCCGCATTCTAAAGCTCCACAGCAAGGACGTAATGCTTTGCCACTTGTTACCAGCAAAGAAGAGGAAGATGCATTGCCTTCCGGTGCACGCTTTATTGGTGAAGATGGAAAGATAAGGGTTAAAGGGGCTTAAAATGGCATATATTCCTTATTCTCGCATTGTTGATGATGTATCTGATAATGATGGTACGTCTTCGGTGAAGAACAGTCGTGGTAATCAAGGAAAAACAACAACGGGTTATATTCCTTATTCCCCTCTTGTTGATGATGATACGGCTTCATTTAATACAAAATTTACAGCAGATGATTTTTCATTTGATGATAAAGATCTTACGTGGTCGGATGCACTAAGGAGTCATGGGATATCTGGTTTGACAGCAGGGTATAGTGATGAGATACAAGCAGCCAATGAAGCAGGTTTTACGGATTATTGGAGCGGCGATAAAAAGGCAGAAGAGGTTTATAATAGAAGAGTAGCCAAGGAACGTGCTTACCAAAAAGCCTTGGAAGAGAAACATCCATGGTTATCTTCTGGTGCTTATATTGCTGGTTCGATTTTACCAACATTAGCATCATTGGGGATCCCTGCTTTAAATTTTTTGCGAGCAGGCTCGACTTTAGGAAGTTTAGGTAGGGGAGCTATTGTTGGGGCAGGTTCTGGAGCTTTACATGGTTCTGGTGCAGGAAAAGGTTACAATGATACGGTGAATTCGGCATTAGCCGGTGGTGTTGGTGGGGCAGTTTTGACGCCGGTTGCTGCTTTAGGAGGTATAGGTATTTCTAAGGCAGTTCGTAGTTTAGGAAATGCTTTAAAATCGCCTCCACTTGTAAGGAATTATTTTAATCCTGCTCGTAAAGAGGTTTCAAATAAAGCTTTGAGAGAAGTTGCCAAGCAACTTTACGATAATAAACCCCAAAAGATCACGGAACGTCTTAGCTCAGAACCTCAGGAAGTATTTTTGACAGATATTAATGAAAAACTACGACAGACTTTGTGGAATGCGTCTAAAACAAATGAAGATGTTTATAATCTCTTGAAACAAGCGCATGAGAAAAGATTGGGAGGTTCTGTTCAACGTCTTGATGATATGATGGAGCAGACGATTGTTCCATACCAGCATAGAGATATTTTAAGCAGGACACTTAAACGGCAAGGGAAAGAAGCGCATGATCATCTTTATGAACAAGCAAGGCAAACGCCGATAGGACGAGAGTATTATCCGGCTCTTAATAAACTTTTTGAAAATAAAGGGTTTCAAAAAGCTCTTAAAGAAGCTGTCAATACTTTAGAGGAACACCCTCTCAGTATAAATCCTAGAAGGTTTTATGATAGAAGATTTAGCAGTATAACCTATAAACCTACGATAGAGTTATTAGATCAAACTAAGCAGTCTCTCGATGATTTAATCGAAAAAAGTAAGAAACATGGCGATAACCAAAAGATTTTAGGATACGAAGTCCTCAAACAAAATTTGGTAAAAATAATGGACGAAATCTCTCCTACTTATAAAGCAGCACGCGGTAGTGCAGCAAAATTCAAAAACTTTGCAGATAGCTTTGAGGAAGGTAGACAAGCTTTTGGAACAAAGCTTGAAAAGAGTTTTGAAAGGGATGCAGTTCAGGAAAATCTTTCTAAAGGGAATTGGACAAAACAAAATAATACCTATCAGATGGGTATGAGAGATGCCTTAGATGATTTACTCAGAAAAAATGATGACCCTATTAATGAATTTTCTAAACTTTTAAAACAAAATCTTGCGTCTGAGAATCTTGAAAGGACCATAGGACCGGAACGGTTTTCTACTTTTAAAAAGGCAGTAGATCAGGAGAAGTTCTACTCTGATGCAGCAAAAGAAGGTTTTAGCAAATTTGAAGGCGCTCCTGAGTTTTCTATTCGTGATGGAGTTAGTTTCCCAAACCTTACTGATATGCACACTCAAGCTTTTAAATTAGCACGAAACATATTTTTCCACCCGAATGCTCCAGAGGCGCTACGGGCAAGACAAGAGCTAGAGCGCGGTATAGCGAAGTTAGCAACTTTTGGCGTTAAAGGAATGGAGCGCAATGAAATTGCCAAATTGATTCAAAGTGCTTTGAAGTGGCATAAAGCCGGTGTGATAACGGATGAAGGCTTGAAGATTGTTTCTAGAGCTGTAGCAAAAGGGTTAGGTCCTAGTGCTTCAATAGAGTATGCGAAATGACCCGTTCTAGTCCTTCTGTTAATCAAGCGATACGGCAAACGGCAGCGCGTTATGGTTTGCCAGAGAGTTATTTGTACCGTGTTGCGCAAGTGGAAAGTGGAGGCAATCCGAATGCAAGGAAT
>NZ_JBHIQF010000028.1:0-8106 GCF_042196445.1 Bartonella sp. AP11XZML | reverse complement strand
GGGACGCGTAAATAAAAGTTAGGGAATAGGATTTTTCAACCTATCTCTATAGGACGCCTCTTTTTTTGCAAACTTTCTCAAGAAAGTCTTTTAATTCTGCTAAGTTTTGTCGTGAAAAATTCTCTAAATTTCTAACAAACTCACCAACAGCTTCACGTCTCAACGGATCAGAAGTCTTGATTGTAAAACTTTTGCGACAAGCATAAGCTGCTTTCCTTAAGAGTAAAGCCTTCTCTTTATCTAAACCATAAAGCTCTATGATTTTTTCCTCCAGTCCTACAGGAACAGATTTTTTGCCAATCTCGACAGAAGATAAAAATGATACAGATATGTCTAATTTCTTAGCCATATCTAAAAGGCGTTCGGAGTGATCAATGCGAAGTTTCCGTAAAATTTTACCAAAAGATGTAACCATATAAAAAGTCCTATTAGAGAAGAAATATTTCTTCTGATTCTAACAAATCTTTTTATGATTTTCTTCAATTATTGCGAATCAAGAGTTCTTTTCGGGGTGGTTTTTTAGCAAAACCAGAGGTCCAAAGGGTCTCTATTCTAAGATGTTCTAACTTTTTGTTATCCATCTTTTGAGGTGTGATAAGATATTATCGAGTGCGTCCATAAGGCGGGCAAAATCGATAACAAACATAAAGAGAATGAAGGCAATCAATTTCATGATGCGTGACATCATCTTTAAGCCTTGATAGGTCTCTATCATCTCGTGAAGGAGCTGTTGTTCTGTTTCTGTAAGATCTTTATCTTTGCTGCTTCGTTTCTTGACCATCTTTCCAACCACATAAATGGGCTCCCTGCTTGTTATGCTTCAAAATATCTCTTGCAAGGTTGGAACTGATGACCGCAACATCCTTATTATCTAAATAAATGGGCAACCAGCCACCACAAGAAACAGACCTATTTGCCGCGCACCCAACGAGAAAGTTCAGAGCGCACACCACCATCACTTTTTTGATTAACTTCATTTTCTACCTCAAGACGGGTTGTTGCTGTCTTTAAAGCATTCTCTGTTTGCTTTTGCCGTTCGCTTTGCTTGCCAAGCTGAAACGCCTTGGCTAAAGCCATAAAAAAAACGGCTAAAGCCGCTGTAAACATCAGAGAATATTTCTTTAGCCAAAAAATCATAAGCGTTGCTCCCCAAACCGCTTGGCGACAATCACTATGCCCGTTACAGCCGCTAAAACCATGATGCCTGCTAAAGCCCATTGCACCGGACCATTGCCTGCTAACAAGCCACCAAACCCCGAACAAGACCCTATAATCGGGGCAAGTGCTTCTATTTTAAGCATTCCGGTTGCCGTTTTCGTTTCTACCCTTTGATAATTCGAAGAAACATAAGCCCCTTTTACCCATAATCCCGCTTCTGCTGCTCGACGGTTGGCTAAACCCGCAAGAGGCTTCCCACCGACCTTATTCCATTTCTGTAATTCTAAGGGTACGGCTTCATAATCCCCTTGATTAAGCTTCTTCAACAAGGTTGACTTGCGAAAAGCAGCTGTTCCTACATTATAGCAAAATGAGACCAATGCCGCGAATTGGCAATCCGTTAACGAAACCGTCACCGATTCCTCTACCGTCTGCTCAAATTGCTTTAAGTCTTCACAAAGGATTTCTTCTGCTTGCTTTTGGCTAATACACATGCCTTTTTTGACAAGGGGGTGACCCGCATTGCTGGTGTGACCATAACCAATCGTCCAGATACATGCCGTGTCTCTATATGCCTCTAAACGCAAACCTTCCCATTGTTTGATAAGCTCTAATCCTTCTTTCGATATCTTTCTCATCTGACGCTCCATAAAAAAAGCCCCACAAAAGTGGAGCTGGATAAAAATGTTTTCTTATGATCTCTATTGGCTATGCTCTTTGATCAGCTGCTCGACTTCTTCAACACGAAAGCCAAGTTGAAAGAGCGGCGCATAGTCGCTTTCCTGTAATTCATACTGACAACGCTTTTCTACAAAATCACCATTTAAATCAAACGGCATGGTTGTTGTTAGACAAACCTTATGCGTGTCATCTTCAATCCCCTCTTCTCCCTCTCCAAGCTCTTTGACAAAAACCCAATAAAAACGTGTTGCTAAAAGCATCTCTAGCCTTCTTACCGTTTCAACTTTGTCAAAAGAAAGCATGTTCAGATAATCTTGCTTGCTATTTAAATGTTCTGGATAATCTATCATCTACCCCTCCTCACAAATCACGGGAATGGCTACAACCACGCGCACATAATTGTTCATTACCTCTAGAAGAAGATACCGTGGAGCGTGCAAAACATCCGCTATCTACACCATGACTCCACCCTCCTCCTCCTGATAACCATCTCATTTCTAACCTAGCCTGCCCCCTATTCGTTATTTGCATAGGAAACGTTCCTGCTAAAAACTGCCAAACATAACCGCAACCTTCCTCACAACCGATATGCGAGATCATACGACGATTTGCTGTATCAACGTGACCTCCTGAAGTCTTAGGAGAGGGGGGAGACTTACCTTTAATACTTGTTTTGTCATTACTTCCATACATGGTTGAAGCAAATTCCACATCACTCAGTAAGGATTTCTTGACACGCATCATATCCGTTACATGATCTGTATAGGTACGACCTGTTGTGATCGGAACACCATATGCCGAGCGCGTATTTTCACCGGTGCCTGACTGAAGATAAATATCAACCCAAAGATCTGTAGAGGGGTCATAAACCATACCTTCTGGTGAACTATGCGGACGGTGATTTAAACACCAAACTGAATTGGGTAAAATATCCCCTGCTCTATAACCAGACAATGGATGACCAGAAATCGTACCAACATCCGCACAAAGCGTATGAACACCTCCTATCTTGCGCGAATTATTGACGCTGTAACCGTTTGGATACGTAGAGTTTTCTGATACAACAATTTTATGAGAATCTCCCTCCGGTACCAAATAAAGATAATAATCCTTGCCCGCAGAAAGAGACGGCATGCTTATTCTTGTATCTGCCGTATAACTTGCAACCAAAGTATCATTGCCTAATGCCAAAGTTATGCGTGTTCCTTTTTTCAAGGTTAATTGCGCTTTGCCTGTCGCTACAAGAAACGGTGTGGAAATTGAAAGAACCGTTAAATTGGACTGTTTCAGTGAATTGTTTACCTCTTCCGCTAGCGCTTTTGCCTGTGAAGCTACTGTATGGGCTGTTGTTGCCGTTGCTAGGGAACTCTTGATCCCTCCAAGCTCTTGCTTCGTCGTATCGGCTGTTTTTTTGGCTTCTTCTGCTGTCCTTTTCGCTCTATCAGCTACTTCCTTGGCTTTTTCAGCTTCGCTCTTGGCTTGATAGGCTTGTGAATCTGCCGACTCGGCTTTTTTCTTGGCTTCGTCTGAGTACATCCGCGCTAAACTTACGGGAGCTTTAAAATTCTCAACCACTTGGTTGATATCGATAACCCTACTCCTCGCAGACGAGGCTATTTTCTCTGCATTTTCTGCCTGATTGCGCGCTTGCGTCGCATCATGTCTTGCATAACCAGCAGACTCCTTGGCTTCCTTGGCTATTTTTTGTGCCTCTTCCGCTTCTTCTTCTAAAGACGCGGCTTTCTTACCCGCTGTTTCGGCTGCCCTCTGCGCCTCTCCTGCTATATATTTTGCATTATTGGCTATTTCCTTGGCTTTTTCTACTTCATTCTTGGCTTCATACGCTCGGTCATCGGCTTTCTCTGCTATTTTCTTGGCTTCTTCACCTGCCATTTCTGCTAATCTTGCTATAGTCTTAGCGTTATTGGCTGCTTCATTCGCGTCGTAAGCTTTACTCCACGCTTCATTCGCTGTGCTTTTTACTTTTTCCACCTCACTACGCGCTTGCTCCGCATCATGCTTGGCATAACCTGCTGTCTGTTTGGCTTCTTGTGCTATTTTTTGTGCTTCTTCTGCGGCTGCTTCTAAAGACGCGGCTTTTTTACCCGCTGTTTCAGCTGCCTTTTGCGCCTCTCCTGCTGCATATTTTGCACTATTAGCTATTTCCTTGGCTTTTTCGGCTTCATCTTTTGCTTCATACGCGTAGTTATTGGCTTTCTCCGCTATTTTCTTGGCTTCTTCGCCTGCCGTTTCTGCTAAACTTGCTGTAAGCTTAGCACTATCTGCTGTTTCATTCGCTTTGTGGGCTTTATTCCACGCTGCATTCGCTGTGCTTTTTGCATTTTCCACCTCACTACGCGCTTGCTCCGCATCATGCTTGGCATAACCTGCTGTCTGTTTGGCTTCTTGTGCTATTTTCTCGGCTTCTTCCGCTTTACGCTTCGCCTCTTGTGCTATGCCCTTCACCGCTTCCCCACTCACCTGCCCTGCCGTCTCTCCTGAACGCACCGCAGACTCTGCTACCGCTTTCGCTTCCAAAGCTATTCTAGAGGCTTCTGTTGTGCTCTGTTGGGCTTGCTCCGCTTTCGCTATTGCACTATCTGCTGCACTTTTCGCTTCTAAGGCTATCGCTTTGGCATTACTTGCCTCTTCTTTTGCTTCTTCTGATACGATCTTCGAAGAAGTCGCTGTTTGATTTGCTTCATTCGCAACTCTCTCTACACTTTCTGCTTTAACCTTTGCTTCTTCTGATAAACTTTTAGCATTAGAGGCTGTTTGACTTGCTTGTTCACTCGTGGATTTCGCTTCAGTCGCAACAGTCTTTAAACTTTCCGCTTTAGATTTCGCATCGCTAGCCTCTCTTACAGCTTGCTCTACTTTCTCTGTTGCACTATCCGCTGCACTCTTGGCTTCTTCTGCTGTGCTCTTCGCTGCATTCGCAACTGTAACAGCGCTTTCTGATGCTACTTTGGCTTCCTTAGCTACGCTCTCTGCTGTTTCTGTCGCTGTCGCTACCGATTGTTTTACTTCCTCCACTAAACCTTTTGCCTCAACAGCTGTCGTTTTACTTTCATTGGCTAACGTTGCTGCCTGATCTGCTACTTTCTTCGCTTCAGCGGCTTTAGACAGTGCTTCTGAAGCATCTTGTTGCGCTGTTGATGTCTCTAACGCCTGTTTTGCTTCTTGCACCATAGTCTTGGCTTCAGAAGCTGTAACTGTCGCATCATCCGCCTTCTTTTCGGCTCTTGCGGCTTTCTCTTCTGCCGTCTCTGCTGTGCTCTTAGCTTCACTCGACTTCGTTAACGCTTCTAAAGCTTTTTGCCCGATCTCATCACCAGCCTGTTTAGCTGTGGTAGCGGTCGATAATGCCGTTTCTGCAATACCTTTCACTTCTTCAGAAATATTCTTGACATCATTGACTAAGGTAAGCGCTGTAGATGCTTTATCCTTCGCTGCATTCGCTTCTGTAAGCGCATTGGTAGAGGAATTTTGGGCTTCTGTTGCAAGTTGTTTGGCTTCTTCTGAGAGTGTCTTAGATGACTCTGCTATCTGTTTGGATTCTCTTGACTCCGTTAATGCCTTCTCTACTGCCGTTTGTACTTGAGACGCTGTTTTTGTAAGTTCTGTAACAGAAGATGTCGCCCGTTCCGATAAACCTTTTGCTTCTTCGGCAATATCCTTCGCATCAGCGGCTGTCTGTTTGGCTCCATCTGCCTTCATACTTGCTTGTGTCGCTACTGTCTTAACTTCATGACACGTTGCTACCGCTGTTGCGGCTACTTGCGTCGTCTCTGTTGCTGTTTGGGAAGCATCTCTCGCTGTTTGTTCTGCACGTTCAGCAATGGATTTCGATTCATCGGCTAATCTCTTTGCTTCTGTCGAGACATGGACGGCGTTCTCACTTGCCTGCTTGACCTCTACAAAACTTTGCAATGCCGTAGACAATGAACCTTTCGTACTACTTATTTCCCCTGTAGCTCTATCAAATCCTGCCTTCGCCTCTTCTGCCATTTGCTTGGCGGCATCAGAGGCACTCTTGGCTTCTTCGGCTAATCCCTTGGCTGTATCTGCTGTATCTTTTGCAAGATTAGCCGTTGTTGTTACTGCTGTAACCGCTTCACCCGTTTTGGTAACTTCTGTAAGCGCTCTTTCCGATACTTTTTTCGCCTCTTCTGCAACCTGTTGCGCACCATTCGCACGCGACATGGCTTTTTCTGCTTCTTGTCTTGCATTAACAACCTGCTCTAACGGCGCAAAGGTTTCATACGAATACAAAGATGCCGTCCCTAAAAGCTTCGGAACAACAACGCTATCTTGCGAAGTTCCTTCTCTGATTTCCTCTTTCGTGGCTATTGGTATCAGATACTCATGACTATGATCAGGTATTTTCATCTGCTTTATTCCTTCATTCAGAGGGCTTCATCCAATGAACACTCTTTCAAATCTTCAAGCTCTTCTCTTAATGCCTCTAAGCGCTTCTCTAAATCTTTCACAGATCCATCAAGCTCCGTTTTCAAAGCGGCTTTCAGTAAATCAAAAACGCCAGTAAGCGGCGCATGCACAAAACCTCCCCCAGAATACAAAACGACCCGTACTTGAGACGGGTCGCTAATCTCTGATATCGCAAACGGTTTTAATGACATTTCAACTCCTCATGTCTTGATCCCATAAATTACACTCACATTAACGGGGCGCGTTTCAACACCACCAACCCTCTCTGCCATGAGATGATGTTCATGATGCTCTCTGTCATTCAGACCTTCTGTTATAGGCATTGAATAATATAAAAAATTAGCAAAGGGGCTCCTGATAAACCAAGGTAAACGCGGCGGCTTGTCTTTTTCTGTAAACCAAAAGGGAGTCTCTACCTGTGGACTTCCTGCTATTTGGTCAAATTCTTGATTACACTTGTCCAAAGCATCCCCACTCAAACCTACACACTCTTCGTCTACAGATCTCTTGCGCCTTGTCACGGGCGCTTCAGTAGAAGAAACATTCCGTTTCTTTCGAGAAGAAAGACCTTCTGATGACGCTGGACCTATAAAATGTTCGTGCGCTTTTAAAGAACAGGATTGTATACTTGCAAAAGAACGCCAAGGGTCTAAATTGCGTTCATTATCAAGTCCCCGTAAAAATAGCCCCCGAAAATCGGGAACATTAAACGTCGTGGCGCCATCTCCTTCTCCCCACGTCGTTCCTATCGCAGAAAATAAATCCCAATAAACATACCGTGAATAAGCACTTCCATCACATGGCAACCAACCATCCGGCAAGCGCTCCATTGCAAACGGTCCTATCAGACCGGAAGGTAAACGTTTTAAGGAAGAAACTTTGCCCCTTGTCGGGTTGAGAACTTGCCAACCCGTAAGCTCTTCATCATACACAAGCGTATAAAGACAGCCATCTTGTATCTCTCCTCCCGATAAGGCTAATAAACCGGTTTCTGTCGCCTTATAAACGGGCTTACCGGCTAAATTATTTAAAGCAATTGTTGTCGCCCCAACATTCTTGCCCTTCGCTTTAAAACAAACCGATATGCCATTCTTATACTCTAAAAATGCCGATTGGCTTAGAAGCCTTATCACGCTCGTCTTTTGGTTATTATCAACCGTCACAATCCCTTCAAGAACACCCCCCGTATCCGATAAATACTCACTTACCCGTTGCATCATAAAACGAGCGCTATTATTAACCGTGTTAGGGTGCTGTCCCTCTGACCAATTAATTAAAGCATCAGCACCACCATTCTCAGATGCCGTTAAAGACCAATCATAAATCGTGGACATCTAAACCTCACGTCTTGATTCCAAACACAACACTCATATTAATCGGGCGCGTCTCACTTATACCTGAACGAGCCCAAACAACATCACGCATATGAAGGTGGGAATGGGGAAAGGCGAGCTTATGGTGCACGCGTATATCCTCTGCTCTCACGCCCAAACGTTCAGCAAGCTTCAATCTTTGCTGGTCATTCAACACATATCCCCAGATGATCGTCATATCACCATGCCAACTCTCTTCCTGATTTTCATCATTCAAAATCGTAAAGGATTGACCACTATGATCATGCTTTCTCATTGCGTCATTTTGTAAAGTGCCAAGATAACGAAAGCGGTCTATCTCGCGCTCATCATCAACACCTCGTAAAAAAACACCACGCAAATCGGGAACATTAAACTTCGTCCAACTATCAGCGCCTCCCCACCTGATCCCTATCGCTTCATAAAGAGCAGGATAATCACTACGCAAATAAGCCTTCCCATC
>NZ_JBHIQF010000027.1:0-7032 GCF_042196445.1 Bartonella sp. AP11XZML | reverse complement strand
TACACAAGAGCAACATGATGCCGCGCAACAGTACCTACAGATAAGAAATAATTACCTTTGTGCAAAGGGATTGCCTAATGCGATTTATGACGAAATGCCATCATCTTCTGATGATAAGGCAAGAGACAAATGGGTAGAATTTGCAACAGAGCAGTTTATAAACACGCAAGAGGCAATAAAAGAAGCGCAATGCCTCTATAGACAGTATAATCTTTATGCAGCACTACAGTACCTCGTGATAGAAGATCAAATGCTACCACACCTTGTGAATTCACTACGCGTTGCTCTTAATGCTCTTCAGAAACATTTTGATCGTTAAATGACAATCTCTATTACGGTTTCATTATATTGTATATCGTTCGTAAGTCTCTACAAAACCTAGCTGTTTTTTTTATGCCTCTCCCATTATCGACTCTCATACTAGACACTAAATCAACAACTTGTGTTTCGGGGTTAATGCCATTTCCACTCGGAGAACTAAGAAATTTTTTTGCGTAATAAAACATTGGATCTGTACTACTCATAGACATGTTGTATGCCCAAATAAAATTTTCTTCACTCCAATTATGTTCATAGCGTAAAGTATTTATTACACTAGGTAGCATCGCCCATGACATCTCCTTATTATAATCACCCCTTAGTAAATTCACAAAGCGTCCACATAAAACAATAAGTATGTGACGATGCCATACAGTGTCAAATTTGGCAGTTATATTTTGATAGCCATTTTTGTATGCAAATTGATTTGCTTCGTGTTGCTTGTCGAAATGCGTAAAGTCTTCATATTCTTTACTTGCATATTTATCGTAAAGTTTATTGTACTGCTCTATAGTATCTACACGTGTAAATGTACGTGTAAATCCAAATGACGCTGATGCAGGTAGCGCTGATATAGAAAAGAAAGCTATAAATGTTATGATGCGTGTTATGGATAATGATTTCATCATTTTGAACCCTTAATTATTCATAAGTGCTGTTTAACTGATTCCCTTTGAAATTATCAATATGTGTTATTTTTATGTTGACAAAGTGTAGCAAATCGTATTTAATGACATTACTGTACTTAGGCGTATTGTGTCTAGAGAGGGAAATGTACAGTTCAAAATCCCCGCAAATGCGGGGTTTTTTATTATCTGGAGGGCGTATTTTATGACATCAGAAAATACACAGCAGGCTCCACAACCCATTAAAAAGCGTATACCCCCAAAGGCAGGTCAAGGGCGTGTCAAAGGCGTTCCAAATAAAGTGACGCGCATTTTAAAAGAAGCAGTGGTTAAGGCTGCTGAGAATGCTGGGAATAAAATTGGCAAGGATGGTTTGATTTCTTATTTGGAAAAGCAGGCTATAGAATGCCCCGCTGCTTATTTAGCGTTGCTTGGTAAGGTGTTGCCTTTACAGGTAACAGGTGAAGATGGGGGAGCCATTAAGGTGATAACGCGTGTAGAAATCGCGCCTTTGGTCAATGACAACACGACAGATTAGTATTGTACCAAAACTCATTCCTATTTTTGCAGGGGACGCTTTGGTGCGAGCGGCTTGGGGTGGACGAGGGTCTGGGAAGACAAGATCATTTGCATTGATGGCTGCTTTAAAAGGCTATCAATTTGGTATGCAGGGGATATCGGGGACCATTCTTTGTGCACGTCAGTTTCAGAATTCTTTGGCAGAGAGTTCATTGGAGGAGATTAAGCGCGCCATTGAAGCGCACGACTTTTTAAAGGACTATTACAAGGTTGGGGAATCTTCGATTAAGTCGATAGATGGTCGCGTAGCCTTTCAGTTTTCTGGTCTGGACCGTAATATTGCGAGCATTAAATCCATGGGGCGTATTTTGCTTTGTTGGGTTGATGAGGCAGAGCCCGTTACAGAGACGGCTTGGCAAACGCTTATACCGACTTTGCGAGAAGAAGGAGAGGGATGGCGGGCAGAATTATGGGTGACATGGAACCCGTTGCGAGAGAATGCCCCCGTTGAGAAGCGGTTTCGCTTTTCAGACAATGAAGCCATTAAGCGTGTAGAGATCAATTGGTCAGACAACCCGAAGTTTCCCAAGATCTTGAATGAAGCGCGGCTTGATGATCTGAGAAACCGTCCCGAGACCTATAAGCATATCTGGGAAGGGGCTTATCTTACAGCGGTTCAAGGCGCTTATTATCAAAAGGAAATGTTGGCAGCCGAGCAAGAGGGGCGGATAGGGCGTGTCGCTCGTGACCCTTTAATGCAGATACGCGCCTTTTGGGATATCGGGGGCACAGGTGCTAAGGCAGATGCTACGGCGATATGGATAGCGCAATTTGTTGGTAGGGAGATCAGAGTACTTGATTATTACGAAGCACAGGGACAGCCGTTATCGGAACATATCGGTTGGTTGCGTCACAATGGTTATGAGAAGGCATTGATGGTGTTACCCCATGATGGGGCGACCAGAGACCGTGTGCACAATGTGAGTTTTGAGAGCGCTCTTAAACAGGCAGGCTTTCAAACAAAAGTTATCCCTAATCAGGGAGCAGGAGCTGTTAAGATACGTATAGAAACAGTCCGCCGTGTTTTGCCTTCTGTTTGGTTTAATGAAAAGACGACGGTAGCAGGACGTAAGGCACTGAACTGGTATCACGAGAAATGGGATGAGAAGCGCAATATTGGCTTGGGAGCAGAGCACGATTGGTCCAGTCATGGGGCAGATGCCTTTGGACTGATGTGTATTTCATACAAACCACCAAAAGAAATACAAAAGCGACCAGCTTATAGCGGCAGAACGGAATATGAGAGTACCTCATGGATGGCAGAATGATGTATGATGAAGAGCATTTAGATAAAGAAAGTAACGCATCAGATTTGTCGACAGAAGGCTTATTTCGCAAGCTTGTGAGCTGGTACAAAGAAGATGTGGAGCATGTGAATAAATGGCGTGAACATGCGCGGGAGGATTTTGGTTTTTACAATGGTGATCAATGGAATGAAGAAGATTTATCGGCGTTAAAAAAGCAACGCCGCCCCGTTATGACCTTTAATCGTATTGCCCCATTGGTCAATGCCGTTGTGGGGTCAGAGCGTAATAACAAGCGCGAAGTGCAGTTTATTCCCCGTCAAGTAGGGAAGGCATTGCCTAGTGAATTGCTTACCGGTGCGGCAGAATGGTTTCGGGACATGGCGCATGCAGAATACGCTGATAGTGATGCTTTCCAAGATGCGGTTATCTGCGGCATGGGGTGGACTGATACACGGCTTGATTATGAGAACAGCCTCGATGGTGAACCGGTCATTACGCGTTTAGACCCGTTAAAGATGGTTTGGGATAGTGCAGCGGTGCAACCGAATTTAACCGATGCGCAACGTTTGTGGTATGTAGACCGCAAGCCGTTAGAAGTAGCTAAGCAGATGTTTCCCAAATCTCATTGGACAGAGCTGAGTGCAGATTGGGCAAGGGATGGGAGCTCTCATGAAGGTGTTCACCATAATGATCTTGATTATTACAGTGATGAAGGGAGCATTGATGTTGAAAACGGTCGTCGGATGGTCACGCTTGTTGAATGCCGTTGGTTTGAAAGCGAGCGATATTACAAAGCGCCCGATTTAAGCACTGGAGAACTTCGTGATTATAGCGAGGAAGAATTTAAGCAGCTCCAGTGCATGATGCCCGATATCCAAGGGGCAGCTTTCAATAAAAAGGTCGTAAAACGTGCTTTTTTAGGGAGAAAATTGCTTGAATCCCCTGATCAACCTTTGGTTCCAGCGGGTCAATTGGGTTGGGAGTGTATAACAGGGTATTTTGATAAGATAGAACGGCAATTTTATGGGGTTGTCCGTCCGACAAAAGATCCACAACGATGGGCGAATAAATATTTTAGTCAAGTGATGTATATCCTTAATAGCCAATCCAAAGGGGGGCTTATTGTCGAGGAAGGGGCGTTTAAGGACATCAGGCAGGCTATGCAAGATTGGGCGCGGGCTGATGCGTTGCTAGTTGCTGAAGATGGCGCTCTTGCAGAAGGCAAGATACAACCAAAGCCTGTAGCACAGTTTCCAGAGGGCTTTTTCCAGNCACCCGAATTCATTGGTACAAGGGAAGTGACACAAGCGGGTATTTTGGAGGCACAACGACGCCAATCCAGTTTAAATCTGCTTGCTTGTCTGTTTGATGGTTTACGTTTGTACCGCAAGCGGCAAGGTAAGATTATTTTGCACTTGATACAGAATTACTTGTCCGATGGTCGTTTGGTACGGATATCTGGTGAAGAGAATGCGCAATATATTCCATTGACGCGTGAAGAAGTAACGAGTGTCGAGTATGATATTGTAGTTGATGATGCGCCAACCAGCCCGAATGAGAAAGAGCGCACCTTCGGTATCATCACACAGCTGCTCCCATTGCTTCAAAATGCCATTACGCCGGATATTATGCTTGATCTACTTCGTTACTCACCCTTGCCTGCGTCATTACTCAATCGTGTCAGTGAGAAGTTCCAACAGCAACAAATGGCACAACAACAGCAGATGGATCCCGAGCAGGAAATGAAGTTGCAGGAAAAGCAACAAGACTTAGAGACGAAAGCACAGATGCATCAGATGGATTTGCAACAAAAGCAGATTGATCTTTTTGTGCATCAAGAGAGAGCAAAAACAGACGCAGAACTGATGAAGCAACGCTATGAGATTGAACGGCAGAAGCTTCTCAATGATCAGGCACACAATCAGATTATGCGAGAGCGAATAGCATTACACAGAGGTATGCATAGTTGAGAAAGGTGAAAGAATGAATGCAGAAATGAATGAAGCTATGAATGAAGATTACAGAGTTGGAGCACCGGTCTTTGATGATGAGAGCTCTTTTGATGCTGGCACTTATGATGGTGAAACGATTGATAATGATGATGTCACCTCTCCAGAGCCGGTTGCACAGCCCGTTGAAAAGCCTTCAGAGATTGTTCCTAGTATAGAACAGCAGCGTGTGGAGCAACAAGCCAAACAAGCCCGTGAAGCGCTTGTCAAGTTTTATGAACCCCAATCCCAGACGCCAATGGTTGAAGGTGAAAATGCACCCCCAGACCTACGTGAGGACCCTGTTCGTTTAGTGGCGTGGATGTTAGATAAGATTCAAAAGCAAGATGCGTATATTAGGGAACAGAAAGAAGCGCTAAGACAAGCTGAGGAACAGCAGCAGCACGATATGCGTCTTGGTGAATTTTTTAATAATTCTGTTAAGTCGTTTCAAAATAAATCCAGTGATTTTGATGCCGCGGCAAATTTTCTTTATGAGGCACGCGCAAAGGAATTGAGTTCTTGGTCATCACTTTATCCTGAGTATGGACAACAAAACACAATAGATGCGATTATAAGAGATCAATTGCATGCGCTTGTAGCGACTTGTGCACAAAGAGATCTCAATCCGGCAGAAGAAATTTATAGAATAGCACAAAACCTTGGCTATCAGAACCAAGCAGTGCAAGCGAATAATCAAGTTGCAGAACTTCAAAGTCGGCAGAATTCTGCGAGAACCTTAACGGCATCTGGTGGAGGGGGCGTGACGGGTCCACTTTCATGGGAAACGATGGACGCTATGACGGATAAAGAGTTTCAAGCGTGGTACAGTAATCCAAAGAACCGAGTGCTTATACGCAAATTGAGTGGTGCAGATGATGAAGATTAAGTGAAAGACTTTTAGAGAATAAGCCGCCTTTGGTGCGGGTTGGTGGTCCGGCTTTAAGCCGGTTTTTTTATAGCAAAGAAAGGTGAAATAAATGGCAACAACACATATAGGGATTAATGATCCCCATGCGTTAAAAACATGGGCGAGAATTCTTGATGCGGAGGTCTCCAAAGCAACTCCTATTGCTCCTTTGATGGGGCAGGATTCCAATAGCATTATTCAGGTGAAAACAGAGACGCAAAAAGGCAAAGGGGATTGTGTAACATTTAGTCTGCGAGCTCAGTTATCAGGACGTGGTGTGAGTGAGGGTGAAACCCTTGAAGGCAATGAAGAGGCACTACAATTCCTTCATGATAAACTGTATATCAATGAACTTTATCATGGAACAAGAATTGCCAATGAAGGCACTATTGATAATCAGCGCACATTGTTTAATTTGCGCGAAGAAGCCAAAAACAGTTTATCAGATTGGTATGCGGACCGTTTGAGTTTGATGTTTTTCGTTCACGCTTGCGGTTATACAGCCAACAGGCTTAATTTTGAGGGAGAACTGGTTGATCTTGATCCTCTTTTTTGGGGCTTTAATGCACCATTAGCTCCAAGCAGTAAGCGCATTGTGCGACCAGAAGCAAAAACCAAGGATGAAGAGCTTACAGAAAAAGCCAAACACAGCTTTAATCTTAAATTGATAGATGAAGCGGTTCAGTGCGCTAAGCTAGCGAATCCTAAAATTAGACCGGTTCGCGTGAATGGCGAGAGTGTTTATGTGTTGTATTTGCATCCCATTCAGGTGACACAATTGCGCACTAATACAGAGACGGGTCAATGGCTTGATATTCAGAAAGCTGCTTATACCGGTTCGCGTTCCAAAAACCCAATCTTTGATGGTTCTCTAGGCATGTACAACGGTGTGATTTTACGTGAATCAGAGCATGTCACCAATGGTGTTAAATCCACGGATAGTACACGTCTTGCAGGTGTGCGCCGTGCTGTTTTGCTTGGAGCGCAAAGTGTCGTTATGGCATTTGGTAAGAGTTACGGTAAGACCCGCTATAAAATCGAAGAAGAAACCTTCGACTACAAACGCGAATACGGTTTTGGAGTGCATACAATTATGGGCATGAAGAAAACGCGTTTCCAAATGCCCGGAAGAGCACAAGGAGCCCAAGATTTTGGAACGATAGTTATCCCCACCTACAGCGGTGAAGTTGAGTGATGAGGAAAGGAAATAGGACATGGTAGATGGCGTAACAGGACACTTACACGGCAGAGATCTTCATACACATCAGGTCAGTTTTTTGCGTTTGAATATCTCGCATAAAGATAAGCATTTGACGCGCAAAATCGGGACTTTACCGCGTGGTGCAATGATCCTTTCGATTAAA
>NZ_JBHIQF010000026.1:0-16752 GCF_042196445.1 Bartonella sp. AP11XZML | reverse complement strand
ATCTTTAAAACTCTTTGAGAAAAATAAATTGGTACAAAACCTAGTGGCAAATTATACAAAACCTGCTGGCAAGCTACACTGTAGAAGGTGGTCTAAAAGGTGGTCTGAAAATGGCTGTTTAAAGAAAAAATCTATATATTTCAATATGTTTAAGAAATAAAACGGTGCCGCATGCCGGATTCGAACCAGCGACCCCATCATTACGAATGATGTGCTCTACCAACTGAGCTAATGCGGCATAGGTTTGTAAGTCAATGAGACAAAACTAATTTGAGGGTAATAGCTAAAAGTACGTATAAAAGCAAGAATGCATTTTTTCAATAATTTGTACATATGATAATAATTTGAAGGAGAATTATGTAAAAGTCAGAGGAAAGTATTCTTTGACCTTAATGCTATAAAATGCTTTTCAATTTACGATAGCACTTAAATTAAGAAGCTGGGAATGTAGATCTTTAGGATGAAAAATGGTGTCAAGATAACTTAGTAAAGATAAAAACCTTTTCTGATTCTTAAGAAAGAAATTTGTTGCATAGAGTGATTGGGAAAATAAAGATCATCATAAACCTTTTATAATGTGCAAATAGATGAGTAGAATTAGTTGAGAAGTTACTTCTCATTTTTATGGGAAGAAAAAGGGAGGAGGATTAATAAAATTAATCACGTTTTTTATTTAAGAGGGAGTAAAAATCATGTCGGATGAAGATCGGCTGATAGAACTAGAAATGAAGCTAGCTTACCAAGAAAAATTCATTGAGGAACTTTCTCGAGAGGTAACTAATCAATGGAAAAGTTTGGATGAGATATCTAAAAAAGTTGATATTTTAGCGAGACGATTTTCAGATTTAAAAGAACTAGAGTGTTACTGAAGCTGTTATCTTACCATTTTCTCAATAGGGAGAAGGTGCGAAATATTTTTTATCACAATTGCAATTATTTACAGATGAGTTTTTATTTCACGCATTTTGTTAGACTTGTAGAATAATTTTTATAAGCTTCTTCATTAATTTTAATAAGTTCCAATCTTATAAGGAGAGCTGATATTAGAAGACGTTTTTTTATATGGGGTTTCTAGTACGAAAATTAAGAAAAGTTTTTGTAGAGTATTAAAGAAACAGCCATAGAAAAATATATGAACTGCAATATTTTAAGTTTTTTCTGTACAGAGTTTTCTTATAGGTGGGAGGTAGATTTATTCGCTAATTTTTTTAAATTGATACAAATAAAGTGATGTTATCGTTATCTATAGAAATCATAAGTGAGCGCCTATATTTATAATGAAGCGTTTTAATTTTTTCTGATGATCAAGTGATCTTCAGTTGTTTTAATAGAGTGAGGGGTTTTAAGCGACATCGATTATGTTATAGTACAGAGAGCTCTAGAAGTTTTTTTTAAGATCAAATGTACTCTTCGTTATATGTATATGATATTTTGTGAAAAGGCTTTTGTTTTTCGTAATTTAAGATACAAAATACTATTGCTAAAGCACCAAAGATAGACCATGCGGGTAAATAAGTGAGAGTAATGCAAATTGAGGACAGAAAATCAGGCATTACCTTGCATAGAGATTGATTAAGGTGATAGATATCTGTTTGCAGAAGGCTTGTTAAAATTTTATTAAAGGGGGTTGTTGTCCAATGTGATGTGATTACAGAGTGTGCGTTATCAATGACCAATGCTATAATGGTTAGTGTAACGAAAATGAAGGACATTAATTTAAATAAAGGGTGGAGCATATTTTTTCTTAAAACTTCAACGGGACATACGTATAATGCACAAAAAAATAAGGAGTTGCATTATGATAAGAAAATAAGTTTACGTTTGTTTTGTGTTTTTTGAAAGAGGTGCCTAATTTTTCAATAAAAGTTGAGGTTAAGTTCAACAAAAGTAGTGAGGCATGATGTCTGAAAAAAAGCACGAGGAATTGAAGCGTAGCCTTCAAAATCGCCATATTCAAATGATTGCTTTGGGTGGGGTTATTGGGACAGGACTTTTTTATGGGTCAACCGAGGCAATTCAATTAGCTGGTCCCTCAGTTATTTTATCTTATCTTGTCGGCGGGCTTATTATGTATTTCATTATGCGAATGCTTGGTGAAATGTCAGTAGAAGAACCGTCTTCAGGAGCATTTAGTTTTTTTGCTTATAAATATTGGGGGAGATTAGCTGGTTTCATAACAGGTTGGAATTATTGGTTTCTTTATATTCTTGTGAGCATGGCTGAACTTACAGTGATAGGGTTTTACCTTGATCATTGGATTTTGATTGATCATTGGAAGACATCTTTCATTGTTCTTTTATTTGTTACATTTGTTAATTTGTTTAATGTTCGTTTTTATGGAGAATTTGAATTTGCTTGCGCTTTGATCAAAGTGGCTGCTGTTATTGGTATGATTATTTTTGGAATTTTTCTCATTGTCACTGGACTAGGGGAAAATCAAGCGAATATTCATTATCTTTGGGACCATGGCGGTTTTTTCCCTTATGGAGCAGTAGGGGTTGTTTTAGCAACTTCTGTAGTAATGTTTTCTTTTGGAGGAACGGAGCTTATTGGTATTGCTGCTGGAGAGGCATCTAATCCACAAAAAACAATTCCAGCGGCTATTCGTCAAGTTATGTGGAGGATTATAATTTTTTATATTGGTTCTATCAGCATTATTATGATAATCAGCCCTTGGAATATGATTGGAAAAAATGGTAGTCCTTTTGTCACAATTTTCGAGACTATAGGAATTCCTGCTGCTGGTCATATTTTGAATTTTGTGGTGATTATGGCTGCTATTTCTGTTTACAATAGTGGCATTTATTCTAATGGCCGTATGCTTTATAGTTTAGCTGTACAAAAAAATGCACCACATATTTTTAGTAAACTGAGTGCTGCTCGTGTTCCTTATATTGCTATCCTTTTTTCTTCATTATGTACGGCGTTGATTGTCGTTGTTAATGCTCTTGTTCCTGATAATAGTTTCATGCGGATCATGGCTCTTGCAACTGCAGCAGCAGTGATTACTTGGGCTATTATTGTTATTGTTCATTTGAAATTTCGCAATGCCCATAAGAACAGAAAGGGCGATTTTATTTATGCGTTTGGTTTATATCCTTACGCTAACTATCTTTGCCTCTGCTTTCTTGTTTTATTATTTTGCATTATGTTTGTCAGTGGTTTTGGGAAAAATGGATTGATGACTCGACTTTTTGATATGATAGGAATAAGCTTGCCTTTTCTTGAAGTATATATTCCTGTACAGATGCCTGATATGAGTTTGGCAGTCATTATTATTCCTCTATGGTGCTTGTTATTACTTTTAGGTTATAAACTGAAGCGATAGAGAAAGAAGAGCTAATAAAAGGGATTGATTGGAATAAACCTTGGGGATTATAAAATTTGATGAGGTAACACAAGTTTTTGGTGATTTGTGTGTTTTAAGAAATATTACTGTACAGCTTACCGAAAGACGAGTTGCTATTATAGGTGCGAATGGTTCTGGGAAAAGTACATTTGTTCGCCTTATTAATGGGCTCCAATTACCATCTCATGGTTTTGTAAGCGTTGATGGGCTTGATACAAAACGCGATGCAAAAGCAGTAAAACGTAAAGTTGGATTTGTTTTTCAGAATCCCGATAATCAGATTGTTTTACCATTAGTTGAAGAGGATTTATCCTTTGGTCTCAAAAATTTAAAGCTTAATAAAAATGAAATTAAGGAGCGTGTAGATGAAATTTTACAGCGCTATGAACTTCAAGATTTCAGAAATCACGCTGTCCATTTATTAAGTGGTGGGCAAAAACAACTCGTTGCTATTTCTAGTGTAGTTGCAATGAAACCAGACTACATTATTTTTGATGAGCCGACGACATTACTTGATTTGCGAAATAAGCATCGCGTTACGCAAGTGATAGAAGAATTACCACAAACGGCAATAGTTGTATCGCATGATTTAGAGTTTTTGAAAAAGTTTGATAGAGTGCTGGTTTTTGATAAGGGGGAGATAGCAATTGATGATGTACCTTTTGTTGCTATAAAGGAGTATATAAGAAGAATGTCATGATCGGTTTATATATTCCGAGGGATACATTTATTCATAGGTTAAGTCCTGGAGTTAAGTTATTATTTCTTACGGCCTGTGGAACTTTTATAATAATGGTTTCTTCCATAGCGCTTCTTGGTTTATTTTTATTGTTGGTCATCTTATTCTATAGAGTCGCCAAAATCCCTTTCAAAACTGTGATAAAGCAATTTAAATCGATGGGATTGCTTTTAGTTCTTCTATTTGTATTTCAAACTATTTTTAGCGGTTGGCTTACGGGAGTTGAGGTCATATTACGTCTTGTTATCCTCTTTTCTTTATCATCAGTTATTTCATTCACAACAAAAGTGTCAGATATGGTGGATGCAATTGAAGCAGGCCTCCAGCCCTTTCGTTGTTTTGGTATAAATCCATCAAAAGTGAGTATGGTTATCTCTATGGCGATCAGGTTTATTCCTCTTTTGGGTGAAAAGTTTAATGAGGTACATGAAGCACAGCAAGCACGAGGACTTAATACTAACATTGTCGCTCTTGCGATACCTTTAATTATACGGACCATAAGAATGGCGTCAGAAGTGGCTGAAGCATTGGACGCGCGTTCTTATGATGCTGATACTATTGATATAGCATCTCATAATAATAAAAGTTTTTATAGTAAAAAAAGAAGAATCAAATGAATACAAAAGATTTAGTTTATATTGCTTTATTTGCCGCTATTTATGCTATTTTGGGCCTTTTCCCTTCTATTTATCTTCCTTTTCTTCTAGGGGTACCTATTACGGCTCAATCGATGGGACCGATGCTAGCAGGGTCTATACTTGGGGCAAAAAGGGGTGCTTTAGCGTCACTCCTTTTTCTTGTTCTTGTTGCGATTGGATTACCTCTGTTGCCTGGTGGTCGTGGTGGAATCAGTGTCTTTTCAGGAATTGCAAGTGGTTATTTAATAGGTTTTCCATTTGCCGCATTTTTTATTGGTTTAATGGTAGAATTGTTTTGGCAGCGGTTAAATTTTATAACATTATTTATAATAAATACTGTCGGTGGCATTGGGATAGTTTATTCTTTTGGTGTTCCATGGACAGCTTATATGACCAAAGTTTCTTTACTGAATGTTTTAATGGCTTCATCAGTTTTTTTGATAGGCGATTGTTTAAAAGCGTTGATTGCATCCTTTATTGCACTTGCGATTAAAAGATCTGTTCCTCTCATTCATTCAAAGCATAATAACTAAAATAAATGTATTATTTTGTTATATTGTTATTATATAATATTCATATATCACTATTATTGAATTTAACTATAGTAATTTATGATGTAATTAAACATTGTAGAATCTAATATGATTCATATAAGTGATGTTATTAAAATAAATTATTATAGTATTTTTCTCTATATCTAAGGTATTTAAAGTGTACTTTTATAAATCTGATACTTTTTATTAATTGTACAACAATAACGAAAGCTTTTCCCTAGTGAAGGAATAATTCAGTGAATACAAAAGATTTGGTTTATATTGCTTTATTTGCCTCTATTTACGCTGTTTTGAGTCTTTTTCCTCCTCTTTATCTTCCTTTTTTGCTGGGTGTCCCTATTACAGCTCAGTCTATGGCTCCGATGTTAGCAGGCTCTATACTTGGAGCAAAAAGGGGAGCGTTAGCATCACTTCTTTTCCTTGTTCTTATTGCGATTGGGTTACCTCTATTGCCTAGTGGTCGTGGTGGAATTAGTGTTTTTTCAGGAGTTACGAGTGGTTATCTGATTAGTTTTCCATTTGCTGCATTTTTTATTGGCTTTATGGTAGAATTATTTTGGCACCGGTTAAATTTTATAATATTATTTGTGATAAATACTGTGGGTGGCATTGGGATAGTCTATTCTTTTGGAATACCATGGGTGGCTTATATGACACAGGTCCCTTTGCTGACAGTTTTAATAAGTTCATTAGTTTTTTTGGTTAGTGGTTTCTTGAAAGTGCTGATTGCATCCTTTGTAGCGTTGACCATTAAAAAAACCGTTCCTCTCGTTCATTCGGAAAAAGGGGCAATTTTGTACTGAAGAACAAGTTTTGCCAAATGTATGTAGATTAAAAAGCACCACGGAATACCATTCTGTTTTGTCTACTTTTTATTGGTATTTTTATCTGTATAGTTCTCAAAGGTAGCCATACGAAAGTTGAATATTTCGGCACCCAAATTCATTTTTTTGCTTTCAGGAGCAGCCCCTAAATAGCCAATTAATATCATTTTATTCAACATGCTTGTAAGTTTTATTCGATTTGCATATTATATGCATAAAGCCTTAGAATAATTTATTATTTTTTTAATATTTTTAGTTAATTAATCACTAATTTTTAAAGTATTAAATTATATTAATTTTACAAAAACATGGATAATTAAGTGTTCATCTAAAACTCTTGATGTATATAATGCCCTCATAAATGTATTAATATAAGGTATAAAAATGAGATTTGAATGGGATGAAGCTAAAAAAAGTAACCTTAGAAAGCACCGTGTAAAGTTTTGAAATAGCTGCATATGTTTTTTCTGATCCATTCTCCATGGCTAAACAAGACCGTGTTGAAAGTGGAGAGTATGGTTAGCAAGCTTTAGTGCTTGTGGAGTTTTTTTATTACTATTCGTAGTGCATACTGTCCATGACGATAAAGATGGCATAGAGGTAATCCGTATTATTTCAGCACAGAGAGCCAACTCGAAAGAAAAGAAACGTTATAAAGAAGAAAGTTCGTTATAAAATCGAGGTAGCTAACTTATCGGCTTTGACAGATGAACAGAGAGTTGAAATTGATAAATTGGCTGTAATGTCGGATAGTGCAATTGATCATAGAGATATTCTGTCACTCAATGATGAGTTCTGGAAAGACGCCGTTTTCAATCCATTCTGTAAACCCATGAAAACTGTCACAACTGTGCGTGTGGATTCAGACGTACTAGCGTGACTTTAAAAGTCAAGGGAAAGGATATCAAACGCGGATTAACGCCATTTTACGTGATGCCATGCTTCGTTCAAAGCACTGATTTCTCCTCCACTTAAAAGCAGGGAAGGGAGAGCCCATATTCTAAAAATCTAAGTAGCTCTCACTGCAGAGTTCTCTAAAATTCGTATTACTTTTGCAATTAAAATTTTATAACTTTGATCTTTAACTAACTGATTCTAAACAATACAATATATTTTGGACACACCACTTTCTCGTGGTCACTAAGATAACTTGGGAAGCACCTGCCATCTGATAAGACTATAGACATTGTAATTATGTTAACTTTATGAATACCCTTAACTTCCTTTCTTATAAATATAAAATAGATCCAGCCTCAGAATTAGTTAATATCAATGATGCTGATAAATTTTTAGAGGAAGGAAGATACGATTTTAACTGTGATAATCAATGTGCTACCTTAATAATCGAAAAGTTTTCTGTGAACTCGAAGAGCTGCTATTGGATTTATGTGTTAACGGGAGAAAATAGTCCTTATAATCCTGAAGTTATTGATTCTGAAAATGACTTTCAGAATATTCCTAACCCACGTTCTAAAAATCAGATTGAACAGAATAAGCAATATTTTGGAATTCTGATTCCTATAGAGTTTACACTTTTTTTTCAAATAAAGAGTTAAACAAATTCTTGCAGCTACACTACAAAAAATCTTTTCTCCCGAAAACGATTGATATCTCATCTGATATTGTTGGTAAGGAAGAGTTCGAAAAAAAATTGCGTTTAATTAAAGAGATAAAACTGAAATATACACAATCAAAACAATCAGACTTTTTGCAATGCAATCAGAAGGCAATTTGCTAAAGATGGCTAAACTTGTGTTGGGTGAATTTCCCACGGATGATTATACTGAAATAGAATTCGGCTTGGATATAAAATTTAAAGAAAAAAATAATTTAAAAGAGTTTTTTTGAACTTTTTTAAAAAATATGAAGTAAATCCCGTATTTAAAAAAATAATTTTTGTGGGAAAGACACATAACAATTTTGATATAATATTTAATACTGAAAATTTTCAACATAAATTTGCTATTAAAACAAGTAAAAATGATAATTGTATGTATAATGAATGAAATATAAAAGAAAAATTAAAGCATGAAATCGTAAATTTTACGGTATCTCTTTAATAGAGCTCTGTAGCGTGTAAATAGATATATTTATTAAACTGCGTGTATGCGACATAGTAAAGAACACACAGACTAAAAAAGTACCAAAGTATAATATTTGAATATCTAATTACCAAAGTACGGTATCCAATGAAAAAGAAAACTTGTGCTCCGCGTATTTAGAAATGACAGGCAAAGAAACAGTTTCTTTATAACTACTTGGGAAAATTAAAACGACACGCGCTAAAATTATTAACTTTAGGAGACTGTACATATACTGTTGTAACTCACATGTTAAGCTCTTCCAACCTGTTGTATTACCGCATTTATATTGTGGGTTGTTTTGCAACTCAGAAGGGATATTAGAATTGCATAAAATTGCAAAAACAGTTGTTACGATCACCAAAGAAATAGACGCGAATGTCAAAATACCCTGAATAAAGTCAAGATTTTTTCTTATTCCTGAAAAACATACAAATATAAAAATTATAACGCCAAACAAGGCTTTTCTCTTCTTATCTGTAAACATATTTATTTCCTGTGAAAAAATTATGATCTCAATTTCTTAAATTATTTTCTGATATAAAAACACAAACTACCTTTTAGTTTTTTCAGTATTTGCTTTTCTTTTAATAGCAATGTCTTCTATTGCATCCAGTTGCTTTTAATATTTTAGTTAACCTCGTTTATGATTTATCTATAGTTGATGACAGCTTTAAACACAGAGCTCCATAATCCCAAACTCTTGCTTGCATTTTGATACCCAAATCCACCTTTCAAAAAAGCCCATAGCACTGGCAACCCTTTCATAAAGATTAAAGAAAAGCTCTGTTATTTCAACAATACATGAAAGTGATTCATAACTGCCGCAACATTTTTTGTGTTGATGCTGGCTATTCATGTTTTAAAAAACAAATATTTTGAAATTCGTGTATCCTAAAATCCTTAATTTGTATTAATGGATTTATTTACTTTATAAATTTGATACTATAGAGCCATTTTGGCTTCTAGAAATATATTGTACATTAAAAAACTTTTTAATCACTCTTTAAATGCATATCCAATCCAAAAATGATCAGCACTTTTCACTATTTTGCTATTTTTTAGAAATCTATTTTAAATTCTCCTATCATTAGTTCATGAAGAGTTTTGGCTCGTGAAAGAAGATCTTTTTCAATCTCTTCACAATACTTAGAAAAATCTGTTGCTCTTGGAATGATTTTTTTAGACATGCTTTCTACGTTGCTCTGCAAAATGCGTTTAAAGGACTCTTTCAAAATCAATAAGGAAATACCTTTGAGTTCAGTTTGATAAGCTTGAGAAGAGGTTCATCGTCCATATCTTTTCGCTTGTGGAAGCTACCACAAGAGAACAAGCGAAAAAAGTATTAGAGATATCATCATTTGAAGCTTTTACAGCAATAAACCTGTGAAGCCATATGCAAGTCTCAAGTGCATTTTCTTCATTCGGTTTTTGTTTTTAATTTTCCATACAACACACTGCTATTTCAGGCTATTACTTTGGGTTGATTAAGATTTGTAAGGAAAGTTGATTGGCAAGCAGTTAAGGCTGAATTTAAAGACTGGGATTATAATGCCCAAGGGCTGACAGAAGCCGGCGCAGCTATCGTGGCCTTGGCTGTCACGGCGCGGTTACAGGTGGAGCAGCCTCGGGCGCTGCCAGTGCCATTACCGGTGCTTTGGGGCTTGGCTCGAGCACCGCCATGAATGCGGCGATACAGGCAGGTGTCCAAGCGCTGATTAATAAAAGCGCTGTGGCTCTTGTCAATAATCGTGGCAACATTGCCGGCGCCTTGCATGAGCTTGGCTCTTCAAAGAATGTTCTCAGCATTGTCTCATCGATGTTAACGGCGGGCTTAACCAGCCAAATAACGGAAATGGCAGGTGTTGGACAATCTTTGCCAAAAACCGCTCCTTTTGTCGATCGTATCGCCAGTGAAGCGGAAAAAAACCTGATCAAAGCCGCCATTGGCACAGGCGTTCAAACGGCTCTTGAGGGTGGCTCTCTTGACAAGAACTTTTTTAACAATCTGCGCATCGCCCTGTCTGATACGGTTGGCAAATCGTTGGCGGAAGAAATCGGTACCGCCAAGGCTGAAGGCAAAATAGATACGGTCACGCAGATCGTTGCCCACGCTGGTCTTGGCTGCTTAAAAGGCGCTGTTGCGAGCGGTGCTTGCTCTGCCGGTGCTATCGGCGGGGCTGTGGGTGAAGCCACAGCCATGCTCCAGTTTCAATTGTGGGTGCAAGGCATTGTGAAAGAGGAAATGGGGGATCTAAACGGTCGCACCCCTACTGCGGAAGAGGAAGCGCGTATAAACGCAAAGATTGATGCGCAGTTTGCTGACTTTAGAGACCACACCATTGATGTTGCACGGGCTGCTGGGGGCGTTGCTGCTGCCCTTGCCGGTGGCGATGTTGATGCTGGCGCCGATGCCGCAGGTAATGCTGCGGAGAATAATTTTCTTCCTGCGGTAGCAGCATTAACAGCATTCATTGTGTCGCTTACACTAGAAGAGTTGGCGGCTCTGTCTCTTTTTATGGCTGGCGGAGCAACTATTTTATTGGATCCTCTAGTAATGGGACGGCTATAACGGATTTCCTTGGCTATTTGTTTGCATCGAAAAATGCAGAAGAAGACAGCGAAAAAACAAACTAAAGTCACAAAGAAGAAAAAAACAAAGCTTCTCTGAAGGAAAGTAAAAATAAGACAAAAAACCGAAATAATAAAGAAACACAAAACAATAATGATGGAATGGGTAATATATTTGAACAAGTCAGGAAGCATCATGATAAAAAACGCGATGAAAAAAACAAGAATTAAATGATGAAGGATGTATAGTATGCGAGACAGAAATAGTATTCAAAACTAAGACGGGTAAGAGGTAGTAAAATTTCGTGCGGAATTTGTTTATATAAAGGATGGTAAAATAAACATTGGAGAAGTAAAAACGGGAAAGAATGCTAAATTAAGTGAAAAATAAAAGATTTTGAAAGAAGCATATAAAAAAGGAAATGCTGAGTCCACAAAAGGAAAATTTATAATTTTTTTAAAGATAACAAATAGTTATTAGAGGCATATCAAGAATCTTTCAAAGATTTTAAAGGAAGTGATAAAGAATTAAACCAAGCTAGTAAAAAATGGGTTAAAGAACAATTGAGTAATAAGTTAGACAAAACCGACATTAACGTTTTTCATTATCCAGGACTTTTTGAATGAAAGTGAATAGCGATGCAGACCAAAAACGTAACAGAGATATTAAAAACGCTTGGCTGGGAACCTTATCGTGCTGAAGATGCTAGTATGTTTGCGCATTATCATCTTCCCGATCGCATTGTAGGCATTAGTTATGATGTTGTAGATTATGGAGATGATGGGGGAAAGTTTCGGCTATCGGCTAATCTTACCACTGCTGCTTATTGCCTTGCTTGGGAATATGCTAGTGGTGAAGTATCACAGGATAAGTATGAAGATACGCTGTTTTCTGAGAAAGAGGATTTCGATGTTACAGCTTCAGATCTTTCAGAAAGCCATGTTAAGGAATCTTTAAATAGGGTTATCGCTTGGGCGCAAGCACAAGATATTGAACAAAAATTACGTGAAAAAGCAGCTAATCATTCTGCTGTTGCAGAAGCATTACTTGGTGATATTGATGCTTTAAAAAGTTCTAAATTTACACCCCAATTACATGTACCAGAATTTGCAGATTACAAAACAATAGGGTGGATTGAGCGCCTCATTCTTTTTGCGCAAGCTTATAAAAACGGGGAGTTAGATGACATTTTAGCGCGTAAAAAACCTAAACAGTGGTCGATGAGTCTTACAGCAGCAACTCGCATTTTTAAAATTCAAGGGTGGTTTGCCACAGAGCTTGGGAAAATGTGGTTGGTTTTGCCGGATCGTTTTATTAAGTTAGATTTTGGCTTTGTACATCTCTATGATCAGTATAATGTTCATCTCGAAGCTGAAATATCTAATGAAGAGATTTCTTTGGCTTGCTTGTATATTCATTTTTGTGGACAACGTAATCTTGTACAACCTATGGATATTTATCGATCTTTTAATACGATTGGAGGGGAGAATTTTCGTGCGGTTGATAAAGGAATTGATATTTGTATAGAGATATTGAATGAGCAAGAGTTGACAAAAATCTCTGAGCGGATAATGCAATGGGCACGTGCCCAAGATTTACAAGCATCAATAGAAAGCAAAACGCTTATCCAAAAATATAGCTATTATCCAGCTGTGATTTGGCATTTGGCTTGTTTAGCATTGAAAGGTCAAATTGATGTCCTAAAATCCTATCAAGATTCTATCGCAGAGGGTAAGCTACCTGACCATTTGCAAAATCTTGATAAAGAACTGGAGGGGTATGTTAACCATGCCGTTAAATTTGCTGAAAAACATCTGAAAATCCTTAATGAGCGAGAGGCAGCAGAAGCACATCTTAGTCCACAAGTTTTGATTACTTTCAATAAAGTTGCAGAGCAATTAAAAGAAATGGGGTGGACAGTTTATCGTGATAAAGACTACAATCGCAATGCTTATTTTATAAGTAAAGACCGTATCATCAATATAATGTATAACCTTCAAAGTGATGAAGAAGAGCCGATTGTTGCATTTAAGGCTTCCCTTTCAACACTTGGCTTTTCCTCTGCTCATAAAGAGATTTTCTATAATATGCCTCAATATATAGCCCTCAAAGAAGTAGAAGAAGTTTATATAGTTTCTAGTACTGAATTGGCTGAAGACAAGGTGAAACAGATCAGTGCGGATATACTTGAATGGGCAGATCGGCAAAATGTCAATCAAATCATTTATGATTATGCGGCTTTTTCCCCAGACAGTGAACTTGATCTTGTAGCGCGTCACCTTATTGCGCTTGTTTTGATTGGGGATATTGAAAAGCTCAAATCTTACAAGGAGAATTTTAGAAAAGGAAATCCTTTAGGTTTTGTGGAAGAAATCTCAAAATATAGAATTGATAATCTCCTCACTCTTGCACGGGGTTATCGAGCAGGTTTTCCGAAAAATGCACCGATTTTGAGCTTGGATCCGCAAATAGCATCTGTTGCTTCTAAAACAACTTCTGTTGAAGTGGCAGAGGAAGTGGATGAAGTGGATGACACCGATGATCGTCTCACCATGGAAAGTGCGACAGCACTTTTGAAAAGCTTAGGCTGGTCAACCGAGAAAATCAATGAGAATGACCATATGGCAAGCTATCAATTGGCTGATCGTGAAGTAGACATTCTTTATAACGACGAAATTGCCAAAGATTACCCACAATTTGATAGCGCCTTTTTGATTAGCACGGGCATTCTTTCCGCTGCTTGTAAATTCATTGATCCTACCTACACGGAAGATATTCCAGATATACAGCTTAATTTTGAAGCCAAGGGATTAGAAATCTTTGAACCAGAAGTCACTACGGATCGTTTAACACAGGCGCTTGATGATGCTTTAGAATGGGCGGTAACAGACATTGACCTTTCTAAAAGACTTCGCAGTGATTATGGCACTGCTCCTTGGGAAAAAGGCGCCACGTCTAAAGCAAACGATACGGATTATGCTTTACTTCATCTTGGCGCTCTTGCTTTGTTGGGTGATGCTGAAACCTTACAATTTTATCAGCAAAGCTTTACGGCAGGTGATCACCTAGGCTTTGACGAGAGCACCAACAAAAACCACCTTGAACGTGCATTAGCTTTAGCCAAAGAAGTAGCAAAGGTGAAGCAAGTGAGCTACGCTTTGATTGAACGGGTAGCAAAAGATTTTGATGATCACTCAGAGCTTTCTAGCGAGGAATAACCTCGCTCTTGGAAGGAGAGTTTATTTAAGTCTATTTAGAACAAAGAATAAATTGATTATTTTGAAAAAATCGAGGGGATTATGAATCATGAAATGGATAAAGAAAAAAAGTATGGGGGCAGCTGAGCCGGTGGAATTTAAAAGTCAAAAAGTTTATCAGGAAGATGAACTGTTTGAGCCTGAAACAGTTTCTTCTTGGAAAGAAGAAGGACAGATAGTAACGGGTACAAATGTGGAAAGAATGGTATCAGGAAGAGCACCTATTGGAGTCGATTTTAGACCTATTATGTTACATCCTGTGACACAAGAACAAGATAGTCCTCTCGTTGAGGTTCTCTACTCATTTTATCAAGGCGGGAGTTTGGTTGCTCCTATGAATCCAAAGACAAATTTTATCAGAAAAGTTATTTGTTGGATTTCAAAAAAAATTCCTAAGTAGGAAAAAAGAAAGAGTAATTATTGCAAATATTGAAATTGAAATAATATCCCTAAAAGGCGCTCTCTAAACTTTAATGATCACCTCCTTTAATTCCATCATATATTGTAAATGCGAGATGATTGTACAGAGACAGATGAGAAAAGAGCTCCGTCAAGAACATATCTCTTATGATTTTATCAATCTCATCTCAATTCCATTGGCTATAGTAGAAAAAGATTGATCATTAGAAACACTCATTATGAGTAAAAACACGCTGTGACTTATGGAGAAAAATTTATGAAAAGTTATACTTTATCAGATGTTGCACAATATGTTGATATGCATAGTCATGTTATTAATTTTGGTACTCAAGATAATGCACCTGATGAGGTGCGGATTAAAACAGCTGAGAACACTCTTGGTTTACAATTTACCTCTTCCTATAAGAATTTTTTAAAAAATTATGGAGGAGGAGAAATTGGAGGTGAAGAAATATTCAGTATTTATGAAATCTGCGCAGGTATTCCTGCTGGTGATATTGTTTACCGAAATTTGCTCGATAGAAGAGATGGCTTTACGGATCCCAAACAACTTGTTATCTGCACAACTGATTTTGGTGAAACCTTTTATTTTGATTATACGCAGTTTCGGGATGGTGAATGCCCACTCTATCTTAAGTATACATCTGAAGATTCCGAATATTACGCGAGTAATTTTTATGAATTTCTCTGCAAAAGAATTAAAGAGTATGCAGGGGAAGATTCATGAAAACTTATACCTTAGATGATGTTATACAACTAGTTGATAAATAGGATAATTGCGATTTATTGCTTGTTATGAAAACATCTAAAAAGAGATTGATCATTATAAAGATTAGCAAAATCCCTTTTAATAGACCGTGTCAGTGTTGTCAGTTCTTTTTAGAGCCTATATTATTTTTTTAAATGAGTAAAAATTAAAAACTTTATATTTCAATAGGTTAGTATTTTAAAAACATAACTCATATCAAGAGTACAATCTTTAAAGATAACCAATGATGTGAGTTGAATAAAACTTATCAGTTATGTGTCAGTAAATTGAACTGACAAAATAGATTATTTTAGTGAGTAATTAACGCGTGTCTTATGAAAAGCGTATGAAAGTAAAAACTGATTATGTTATCAAAATTCCTTTTATGAATTTTGATAAGTTCATTTGAATAGATAAACTTATGATTTTAGTGAGTGATTAAAATGTGCTTTATGAAAATCATGTGATCCTTTAAAGCCTTTTAAAAGAAAGGGATTATAATCATAATAAATGCTATCAAGACCATTATGGTTATGAGTTTTGAGGTTTTTGAGTATTTTGAGGGTTCCTTTTGACCACCTTTATATATTTTTTTAATAAACAACCTATATCAAGATACAACCTATAAACACAACCCACGATATATTTTTGAAGGTATTTTGAGGGTTTGAGAAACCTTCAAAGCCTATAAGTAATATAAGAAAATGAATATACATAACTCTCTTTAAACAAAGCTTTTGAAAACAATAAAGCTATCATTTTAGATTACGATATAAGCTTTGCAATCCAAAATACAGTGTTTTAAAAGTCAAATGATTTCTTTTTAGAATAACGCATGATAAATTATCCTTTTAAAGATTGTATGTAAGCTATTTATAAAGGGGGTATAGAGCCTATAGGTATAAGACCTTATACCCCTTTGTGAGTTTAGCATGCCAAGTCTATTCAGTTCCTCTTATTTCTAATTTTGGTAGTTTTTTCACGATTTTCATTGTTTCTAAACTTACGCTAATAACCCTTTGAAACAAATCCAATGGATAAGCAGGATTTCCAACGGTTTTAACAGCATAGTGATTGGCATCATTAACAATGCCACTCTTTTTATCTGTCTTTACACATTGATGCCCCATAATCCATTCAAGAGCGGGCTTGCCATTGACGATATACTCATAAGCTTCAAGAGGGATATCTGTTATTATAAATAACAGTGGTTTAATTTTTCTCTTTACCTGCTTTTGCGAATTCCATTTCAGTCACGTAATAAAACTTTTCGGAATTAGGGATATCAGTTAATTTGGGATTACCCTTTTTAAAGGTCACTGGATAAGGCTCTACATCTTCATAATTCACGTGCAAATGATCCAGTTCATGCCCTGTTACAACAGGGCTCCGTTTTCATATGAGAGGGTTAATTCTTATCAAAAGAATCAAAACGAAGCTTATTAAATCCATTTTGAATGAATAGTGAGAAAACTGGAAAAAATGCTAAAAAAGCGGATATTTTTTCAAAAAGTTTTTTAAATGCGGTTTATCCACAGCCCATGACACGGGGTCAGATCAGCAAAGTAAT
>NZ_JBHIQF010000025.1:0-1316 GCF_042196445.1 Bartonella sp. AP11XZML | reverse complement strand
GGGTATAAAGGTGTTGTTTTTGATCCGCAGATTCAGGTTGTTTATCAGCATCTTCAGTTTAATCAGGCGCGTGATATTGATTTAGGAAAATTTCATGCAATAATTCAGAATGCTCATTCATCATTTTACATATTGAATAAAAACTGAATATTATAAATTTCTTTCATTTCAAACCTGTTTATATTTAATCAATTAACCCCTTGTCCATCACAAACGAAGCTGGCATGCAAAGAAGGACTTTTGAAAAAAGGTGAATTGCTTCTTATGAATATTCTCGAGTGCTAAAATCTGCGAAAATATTGAATGCTGAAAAAAGAATGATGATATCCGCGCATGACCGCAATGAAAATAATATCCTGTATCTTATCGAAATTTCTCTGCCACCTATCATTTACAAAACAACAACCATAACAACACGATAAAGCATACTTTACTTTTATTATAATTTGACCTCAAACTCCCTCTGTTTGTTCTAAAAATAAATATTTATCCAAAATTCTTAAGTAAATATCCTAAAAAATGGAACAAATAGCGTATTAAATGATATAAACGTGAATAAAGTTCTAAAACAAAATTCAAAACAATGCATAAAACTCATAAAGACTAAACTTATGATCTATAAAAATGAATAAAGAAATGGACAAAAACAACCACCTATATCGTCTCTTTTGAAAGATTATGCCGAAAGCATTCAGCATTCAAACTTCTCATATTCACAATGAAATCTGTCCTCATATCTTAACATCAAAAATTTTAGAAAAATTTCTCATCGCATAAAAGAAAGCATCTATTGTAATCTTTTATATCAAAAAATAACCATATTGATGAAGCAAAATAAATTTTAATACATTAAAAGGCCGAAAATCTTCTGCCTTTTAACTAAAAATACATATTGCAGCTCATCAAAAAAGGTGGCGCAATCCAGCAGAGAAACTCGTTCCAGAAAAACCAATTTTCTTAAATCTATGCTGATAAGTGACATCTCCACGAAGAGAAAGTTTTGATGAGAGACGGGCATTAAACCCAACCCCTGCTTCCAAAGAAGAACCAAAGGAACCTAACTGAAAATCATTTTTAAAAGAAACGAATTGCTTATCTTCAAAACTATGCAAATAAGAAAGCCTACTATAAAAAGAAACTTCACGTCCCTCTTCCACAACACCTAACGTCTTGCTTAAACGCCCACCAACACGCCCCACCCATTGATGAAATTTTCCTAAATCAACATCAAGATTATCAATATCACGCGCCTGATTAAACTGAAGATGCTGATAAACAACCTGAATCTGCGGATCAAAAACAACACCTTTATACCC
>NZ_JBHIQF010000024.1:0-5115 GCF_042196445.1 Bartonella sp. AP11XZML | reverse complement strand
TCTATAGCGCCACGGATGATGAGCCATCCGTAGATGATGAAAGCGATTGTGATACCGATTGATACAAAGGGTGTAATTGTAGCTATTGTTTTTGAGGAAATATCCGTGACATATGTTTTTGTTATCTGATCAATTTTATTGAAAAGTTGCGTGAACACTGTAAAGTTCATGGAATTCCTCTTTAACGAATTTTCAATTTTTTATATGCTTTTTAAGTATTTTTCGTTGAATTTTTTTAAGGATAAAATGAAACTTCGTAGACCTTTTCGATCTATGAGAGAGAATTGAGTATTACGCATTAACTTTTTCTTTTTACGAGCATACAGGAAAAATAATATACAAAATATTGCTACAAAAATCTTTACCTAATAAATCTTATGGTAGGCATGTTCGTGTTTTTACTATTCAAAATTTTTATGTTATGTTTATCTTTCTGTTGTTTGATAAGTGTATGTTCAGCATTGCGTAAATGTGTAACCATTTGTAGTTTTGCTGTTTCATTTTGTAGCATAGCAAGCATTCCAATTATATGTGCTTGTAACTCGGCAATACTTTTTAGATCTTTTGTTGTTGTGATTTCGTTTAATAGTTCTTCAATTTGCTGAAAACGATTGTTTGCTTCTTGAAAAGTTTTTAAACTTACGGCTTTATCAGTGATGGCTGCATATTGGATACGCTTGTTGATAAAACTGCTAGATTCATGGATAGTGACAGGAATTTCTTCTTCTTTTAAAATATTTTCAAGTGATGTAGATAGAGCAGAAGTTTTATTTCTATTGTAGAGATTCTCTGGATTTTTGAGAAAAAAGCTACTGTGATCTGTTTGTACATTTTTAAGTTTTTTAGTATCGAATTTTTGGCTTCCCGTTATAGACTCGTGTATCTTTTTTACTTCCTCAAGGTGTTTTTTTAGCATATCGAGAAGTTGGGCATCAGGTGGCGCTTTCTTTTGCTGTGGAGTTTTTTTAGACTTTGATGTATTTGAAGATGAACTTCCAAAAAAATTGGGCCACTTCGTTGGAACGGATGCCGATAAATCCGCCGCCCCAGCGCCCCAAACCCAAGCCATCGCTGGGTTTGAAATCCCTAAAGTTATTACAACTACTATTGAAATGACCTTTTTTTTCATGTTTCCCTCCTGTCATTTTTTGCGTGCTGTAAGAAAATTGGTAACCATATTGCCGGATCATCACCAACTTCTGCGATAATGCTTTCGGCTAACTCCGCGTTATCAGGCGTTCCTGATAACACTAAGAGCTCGTCACTAAAGTTGTGTTCGATGGTTTTTCCATCGCGTGTCAGATGGAATTTACCAAGACTCAGTTCTGCAAGCGCAGATTGATCACCCTGCTTAATGAGGAATTGGCGACTAAACTCACCAAGTCCTTTAACGAGTTCAAATTCGGCATCTGTTAGTTTAAAGCCTTTTGTATAATCTTCATAATTTGCTTTGGGATTGGCTAGAAAAATGTAAGTTGCACACTGTTGAATGAGTGTTTTGGCAATATTACTTTCCAAGGCATCGCTAGGCTCTTGTGTTGCATAAACAAAAATACCATTTTGTTTACGGATGGTCTTTTGTTTATTTTTGGCTAAATCTTCAAAGTACGGATCTTGCAAAGGCTTCCAAAACTCGTCAAAGATATACATAAACCGCTGTCCGCTAATCATGCCTTCTGTGCGGTAAAGCAAATACATCATCACTGGAGTGCGAGTTTCAAAATTATCTAAGAATTCCGTGATATCAAAGCCGTAAATTTGATGTGTTGAGAGATTAAGAGCATCATGGGGATTATCAAATAACCATCCATAATCACCACCTTCACACCATTTTAGTAAGCGAGCATGAACAGATGGGTGAGCATTATAATCACTTAAACGTGGATTTGGTAAAAATTGTACCAGAAAGGACAAACGACGGAGTGATTGGTCAATATTACTGCTCATAACAGACATAACAGCTTTGTTAATTTCCTCCTCGTCGTGATGCGTGACCTCACCACCAGCTTCTGCCAATTTTTTAACAAATTGTTTCAAAAAAATCAGATTTTCTTGTGTTGGTGGGAGTTGGAAAGGATTGAAACCACTTTTTCTGCCTGGCTTGAATGTTAAATATTTTCCACCCATCGCTCGAATGGCAATTTCCATGCCACGATCTTTATCAAAAACAACAGTTGTCGGCTTAAATTTTTGTGCTTGTGCTAACAAAAAGCCGAGTAACACGGTTTTACCGGAACCAGATTGTCCAATAAGTGCGGTATTACCAAGTAAACGTTTATCTGTCGAGTCCTCTTCAAGTTTGGAGGCATGAAAGTTGAAATAAAGCGGTGTTTTACTGGTTGTTTTAAGAATTGTGACGGCTGGTCCCCATGGGTTGCCAGTGGGTTTTCCTGACATAAAATTATGAAAAGATGAAAATGATAAAAAGTTCAATGATGTAATCGGAGCAGGACGTGGTCTCCATTTCCAATTGCCAGGAAGTTGTGCCCAATAGCCAGCCTCTATCGCTAAGTCTACAGGTTTAGGCAGTACCGCAACGTCTAGTAATGCTGCACTTGCTTTGGCCATATGGTCGCGAACTTGTTGAATTGTATCACCATAGATCGTCAATGTGCAGTGATGTTCTCCCATGACAAAATGCCCACTGATAAGCTGGTTTAGTGCTTCGTCAATTTGTTCAATTTGGCTCGTTGCCACATCTCGTGCATCAATCAGATTACGCTGATGCCGTTGTAAATAGTCTTTAGCAGCATGTCGGGAGAGCACCGAAAAGCTCTGCGTCAATACGAACTCGAAGTCACTTTCCAACAAAACATTTAATTGTCCTGGTTTGGTTGTTGCATCATATTCTTTAATTTCAAGCATTCCAAATCGACGCATTCCACTGGTTGTTCGCAGTTCACCAAGAGCGCCCCATTTTGAGAAAAAAGGTCGATTGACAGACATATAGTCAGCAAAACGGTCATGGCAAATTGGCATAGGGCGATATTCACCATTGACAAGCATTCCAAGGAATTCAAGTGCAGAAGAATAAACATGCCCATTTTTTTCATAAGCACCAAGAAGTTCTGCACCGTAACGGTTTAAAGATTGGCCTAAAGTACGATTGATGTCATTGAGTTCTTTGATACATGTGTCTTGTCGCATCTTTTTTTGATCAAGCGTTTCACGTTCATGTTTAGAAAAGAACGACATAATTTTATCCGCTATCGGTTGAAAAATGACAGTCAGATATAAATCATTGACCATCAAATTATAACCAGTAAAGCTTTGTCGATATTTTTCATCAAGTTGATAGCAAAACATTTGATCAAATGTTGAATCAGGATATTCATAAACACGGCGGCGCACAATATGCGTCCAAAATGATAAATTGGCTGATGCAAGACCCCGTAGAGTATTGTTAAGCTCTTTTATCCATTGAAAAATATCTTCTTCTGAAGCGCTTTGATGCGAACGCCCGTCAATTTTCCAAATTGACAAATATTCCGCATTTTTAGTAGAAATAATCGTATCTGTAATATGATGTGAATAAGGCAGAAACAGGCTTACAGGTGTCTCTGATGCAAGGCGTTTGCTGCTTTCAACAGCTGTCATGTTTATCTCCTTTTACTATAATCAGAGGGACTATAACTTGATGCGCCCCAAAAACCTTTGTTGCGATTGCGAAATTTAGTATCGATCCATAACCACCAGATACGAAACGCCTTATCATCGTTTTTAGTAATTTGCACCATAATGAACCATAATGGAGGCGCCATAATCCACAAAAAGATACTTACTGTCATGGCAATAACAGCGACCCCCATAACCATAACGATAAATGGCATCATGGGGACACCCCATACCGTTGGAACACGTGTTGCTCCTTTGAATAGGGGGAATTCTTTTTGTTCTTGTGATTTCATGGGGTGCTCTTATCAGTGGAGGTGAAATAATATGTGGCTAATATAAAAGGCTGCACCAGCAATAATGACGCTGAAGGCCCATCGTATAAATGTAGCTCTTGCGATGATGCGAAATATATAAATAAGCAAAAGAAATAAAAGAATAATGATGGCGACGATAGGAATAAGTATACTTAATCCATATTGCATTCCTATGAAGGCATCCAAGCTCTCTGTTTCCATCTGAGCATATGCAGATTGCGTTATTAATAACATCATTGAAGTGATAATAATAACATTAATCCTGTTGCACGTCTTCGCTTGAAACGTATTTGATTGTTTCATATCCTTTATCCCCTTTTAATTAAAGTTGCTATAAATAATATTCCTTTTTTCAGTATGGCTACATTATTACTAGTACACACCTATAATCGATGGATATTAAAAACATTACGTATTATACTGATTCATGAATTACCTTTCAATAATATTGCAGTAAGTTTGGTTGTAGAGGGCACGATAATAATACTGATTGCCCATCGTATAAACGTATCGTATTGTATTGTATTATTTGTAATTGATGCCATTATTATGGTGTTTTAAATAGCAGAGTAACAAGTTGGGTTGCTGAACCTGCGATAACGACCCCGATTGCCCACCGTACAAATGTGTCTTTTCCGATGTAGCGTCCTGCATAACCAATTGCTAAGCACAACAGTATAACGGCAGCAGCAATAGGTATAATTTTTTGAATATCGCCCTGTAAACCTTCTAAAGCGCTCTCTGCATTTGTTAAAGTACTCGCTTTGGCGGCGTAAGCAGAATTATTNACCCCGATTGCCCACCGTACAAATGTGTCTTTTCCGATGTAGCGTCCTGCATAACCAATTGCTAAGCACAACAGTATAACGGCAGCAGCAATAGGTATAATTTTTTGAATATCGCCCTGTAAATCTCCTAAAGCCTTCTCTGCATTTGTTAAAACCTTTGCGCTGGCGGCGTAAGCAGAACTATCCATAAAAAACGCAGTCATAGCTGCAGAAAATGCGATGATTTTGTTGTTATTTTTCGGTTTGAGATTAATTAAATTTTGCATATCTCACTCTTATTAAAATTCTAGATAACATATTGTATTTTATAATTTATATAATGCTATTATTACGCTGTTTTAAATAGCAGAGTAACAAGTTGGGTTGCAGAACCTGCGATGACAACACCGATTGCCCAC
>NZ_JBHIQF010000023.1:0-29244 GCF_042196445.1 Bartonella sp. AP11XZML | reverse complement strand
GGCAATGGGAACATTCAAGATATCAGAAATTTCCATTAAACGCCCTGCGCTGACACGATTTAAGCCGTTTTCATATTTCTGGATTTGTTGGAAAGTAACACCTAAATGTTGACCCAATGTTTTTTGAGACATTTTTAGCATTTTTCGTCTCAAACGAATTTTTTTGCCAATGAAAAGATCAATATTAAGATTCTGAGATTGCATTTTTCCCCGCCGGTTGCGAGCGCCCTCGCATGAGTATTCCGGGAGCTTGAAAGTACTGAAATCTAATCAGCTTTTTTTGCTTTTAGTGCTTATAGCACCTGGACATAGCAAAAACTCCCGGAATTCCGGGATACCCACAAAGTGGGGTAAATTCATGTTTAGATTTTCGGGCTTTCAAGACCCTCTTGGTCGTTGCGTATGCGACCAAAACACCTTTTAATTCATAAAGTAATTTCAGAAAATTTACAATAAAAATAGTTTTTTACTTACAAAATTTGTTTTTTAATGAGAGGCTATTCGCCTCTTAAACCTCTCTGGAACAATTACCAAAATCATGATATCAGATCCGTGTTTTTTGAGAGGGTTAAAAAGCCTTAAGTTTTAAGATCAAAAGAACTTTGGACGCTTAAAAGTTAAACATTTTCAATTCGCTAATGTTGACAACATAACCAAGAGTAATTATCTTCAATATTCGGGGATAGAAAGGACATATCTTATGAAGACCACCCTTTCTCCGCTAATTTCAGAGTTCGAAACCGTTGAACAGGAAAGCAGCTACACTGCATGGCTGCGCGGTAAGGTAGCGAGAAGTTTTGCAAATCCATATCCTCCTATTCCGCATGATGAGGTTATGGCTGAAATGGAAGTTATAATCAGTCAGCTTGAAGCTGAACAGGAAAATTGATGCTTCCGATTGTTTGGTTGTCTTCGGCGCGCGACGATTTGCGTCAGATTTTAACGTACATTGCTCGCGAAAATCCATCCGCTGCGCGCCGAATGAAAAGGTTTTTAGAAGCATCCGTACTGCCATTGGCTAAACATCCATATTTATACAGATAGAGTGAGAAGGTATTAGGATTACGAGAAATTGTAGCGCATCCAAATTACCTTATATTGTATCGAGTAGCTGCAAATCAAATCGAAATTGTAGCTGTAGTACATGCCCGACGTGAATTTCCTATTTTTCTTTAATCTAATCAGAGGCTATCTGCCTCTTAAACCTTTCTGGAACAATTACCAAAATTATGACAACAGCCCAGCATTTATCAAAGGCACTAAAATGATTTCTTCTACGATAATGAATTTCGGTCCCTTCATTTAAATTTGCACAATCGCTTGCTGTTTGAATAAGAGTGGGGGGTGATCGTTCCTTTGAGGCTATAGGATATGTGTGTGTTTGTGGAATGTGGCGGGGTGCCTTGTGGTTTTAGGCGTGCGCTTTAAAAAATAAACATAAGCATTATTCAAATTTACTTTAATGCATGAATTGTATCTGTATTAAAAGAGAAATCAGCTTCTTGTAAGCGCTCTATAAGTTTGGGAAATGTTTCTTTTACGTGTTCTTTAAAAGAAAGGTAGTAAACTCCACCAACATCTGAAAGCATTTCAATGCCTTCTTTTTGTAGAATAGCAATCCTCTCAAGAGGAAGCGCGGCAGCTAACATGCCCATTTCGAAAATAACGTTTTGTCGTGCACGGGGTTGAATTTTTTCTGCACCTTGAGATATAGCATAACCCATGTCATCATGCGTGAGGAGTACAATACCAAAACTTATAGAACTGTCACAAATTTCTTTTTTCAAAGTTTGAATGATGGGTAAACCATTGCCACTCGTATTTTGTAAGATGTATGGTTTGAGACCAAGCTTGAGAAGAACATTTTCAAGCTCCGTTAAGGCATAACAATCATGACCATGAACGATAAAAATTCTTTTATTTGAAGGATTGGGGGCAGTTTTTGAGGAAGGAATCGTTGATGTTTCTTCTATATGCTTTGCTAAATCTTCTATTAACTTTTGTTTTATGTTTTCTTTGCCTTGAACGTTGATTGTTCTTGTGCTTTCATACCAATTAATAACGCCTCCTTCGGAGGTTTTGATCTGATATCCTTTAGAAGAATTAAGTGATAGAGACTTAGTTTCTATGATTTTATATCCAGCTGTTTTAACTATATCTTTAAGGTCTTCGAAGGTTCCGCTATATTTCATTGTTTATATTCTTTCAATATCGCTGGTTATTAATATAAAATGTTAATTTATTTTTATAACTATTTGAATTTAAATAGCTTTAGGATTTCATTTTCTTATACAATGCACAAAAAGAGACGGTCACCTTCCATTCAATTGATTGAAACGTGGGAAAACTTGACTAAATGATGGGAAATTTTACTGCGGGATGAAGCGATCTGATTGAATTGTGAATAAACGAAACGAATTTTTCTCCTATTTGTATATGCCGTTATGTGCTCTATATAAGAAGCACGAAAGTTAACGCTTTATTTATAAATTCTCCTCCTATATTACAAGGGGGTTTTCTCACATTTTTCTTGCATTGTTTTAAGCAGTATTAAGGGGTTGTCGTTCCCCAAAATCACTTCTTCTACAGCAATGAATTCACATCCTGTCTTTAAGGCTTCATCAAAGGTTGAAAAATCGCTTCCTGCTTGGATAATGGCGGGGGTTTGCATAATTTCTGCCCACCATGTTGCTAACTGGAGATTGCGAGGGTGCGCTTGGGGTTTTTTATCAGCCCCGAGTTTTCCAAAGAACAGGTAATCAACACCTGTTTCCGCTGCAAGCATAGCACTATGGCGATTGCGTAAATTGCCAAAGCCTATAATTTTTTGTTCCTTTTGCTGATTTTTGAAGCGTTCAAGAGCGTTAAGATCATCTTCTATGTGCAATCCATCAGCCTTTATGCGCCCAGCAATGCGGCTGTCATCAGCGATGAGAAGGGCTGCGTCATGATGTTGAATATCTTCTGCGTAAGTTTGCGCTTGTTGTTGTAAAAAAGAGCTATCATCTTTCAACTTTTCAGAATCATAGAGGATGACGCATGCAAAAGACTTTGTTTGCAAAATTTGCTGCAAAAATGTGTGTGGGGTGTTGCGCCGAACATCAAGTGTTAAAATCAACTGAGGGAAAAGAGGTGGATCAATTGGTTTATTTTTTTGTTGTGTCATGTCAAATCCCTGTTTCTTAGAAAAAATAATGCTTAAAAATTAAAGTTTCATTCTATTATGCTTATTTGCGATGAAAGTGACTACCATTTTCACGTAATTTAAAGGATTTGTGGGTGTGTGGAAGCCTGTTTATGAGAAATGAAAGTGTTTTTAAGCATAATATGTCGCCTTTTTGTTGTGATACACGTATGGACGCTTTTCGTTCTTTTGCCTTTAAAAAACTTTTGCTTTTAAAAAAATAAACGCTTAAAATGAAACTTGACACTTAAAAATTAAAATTTCATCCTGTTCATGCTTGTTGGCAATAAGGGTAAGCACCATTTTTATGGGACTTCAAGGGGGGTGTGACGTGTGGGAGTCCACTGATGAAATACCAAGGTATTCGTGAGCATAATACTCAATCTTTTCGCCGTGATACACGTATTGATGTTTTTCGTTCTTTAGCCTTATTGACGATTTTCATCAACCATATTCCCAGAACGATCTATGAGTCTTTTACTCATAGAAATTTCGGTTTTTCTGATTGTGCAGAAGTGTTTGTTTTGCTTTCAGGGATTGCTCTTGGGTTAAGCTTTCATGGACGGTTACAGCAAAAATCCTTTGCTTTTATTATCCGAAAACTTTGGTACAGAGCTCTGCAGCTCTATGGTGCATATCTTTTTACTACTTTTGTCACGTTAAGTCTTTTTTTTGCTGCCTTTTTATTATGGAAAACAGAAAAACTTTTATCGATGAACAATATAGGACTCTTTTTTAAAGAGCCTGGTATCGCATTTTTGAGTACCTTAAGCTTTGGACATCAATTGGGATATAATAATATTCTTCCTCTTTATATCGTTTTGATGTTTTTTGCGCCTTTTATCCTTTATTTGAGTTGTAAGCAGACAAAATGGCTGCTTTTGGGATCCTTTACACTGTATCTTATCTGCGGATTTTATAAAATTGCTCCTCCTTCTTATCCTTTAAAGGGAAAGTGGTTTTTAAATCCTTTGTCTTGGCAATTCTTATTCGTCATAGGATTGACCAGTACTTTAGCGCTTAAACAAGGAAAAACAATCGCTTTTCAGTCTTTTTGGATTGTTTGTGCGGCAGCCTATCTCTTGTTGGCGCTGTTATGGGTTCGCTTAAACTGGTGGGGCATTTTGGGGTGGCTTGGCTGGTCTTCCCCATTGTTGAACTTTAATAAAACCTTTTTAAGCTTGCCACGTTTACTCCATGTTCTTGCATTAGCCTTTCTCATTCTTTCTTTGCCGCGCATCAATAAATGGTTTTATGTCTCTCAGAAACATCCTTTAGCAATTTTAGGAAAACATAGTTTACCGGTCTTTGTAACGGGAACCATTTTTGCGATGTTTGGACAAATTATAAAAACAGTGATGACAGAAACGGTTTTTTCCGATACCTTCTTAATAATAACGGGTATTGCTTTGCAATTTGGAGTCGCTTATTATTGTGAAAAACGGCAATCTTGGCAGTGGTCGTTTTCAAGGAAAATGATCCGTTTATAAAAAACATTCCTGTAGTGTTTGTTGGGCACGTTAACCTTAGTATAAAAAGTGCGTTGCGCAAAAAAAATAAAAGAGGTAGCAGTTTTAAAAAAAAGCGTTCTATACAGCAACAAAAGAAACTTTTTAATACTCTATTCGTTAAGGGGTATGATTTTGTGCTGATACTTGGAGTATAAAAGCGTGAGTGTACATAAACGTCCATATGATGAACCTATTATCATGATTGAGCATAATGCTTTTGAAAATGCTTTTAATCGTCTCTATGAAGAAACAATGGCGCTGATTGAAAAAACCGCAGCGTATATTGACTCAGAAGGGAAATTAGTGGCACGCTCTCTTTCGGCAGAGGTTTCTGCAGTCTATGCGAAAGAGGCTATGTATTTAAGTACACGACTTATGCAAATCGCTTCTCAACTCCTTCTTCTTCGCGCAGAGCGTGAAGGGGAAATGTCATCAGAACAAATAAAAAAAGAAATTGTAAAAGTGTCACTTCATACACCGACATTGGAACTTGAAACCCCGCATTGGCATGAATTGCCAGAAGTTTTTCGCCAATTTGTTTCTCATTCATTGCGTTTAGAAGCGCGCATAACCTATATGCGTGCTGGGTGGGAAACTGCGGCCTCCTGTGCTCTAGAAGATGATAATCCAGTGGGAAAACAAATCGAATTGCTCAAAACAGCCTTTGGGCGTTCTTAGAGGTACTCCCTTGCTTTGTGCGAAGGGGAAATGTCATCGTAACAAATAAAAAGAAATTGTAAAAGTGTCACTTCATACACCAATATTGGAAAATTTCCCTTTTATTGGCATGAATTGCCAGAAAATTTCCGTCAATTTGTTCTCATTCATTACGTTTAGAAGCGTGCATTTTGTTTCATTTAGAGATGCGGCTGTAGTTTAAGCGCTTTGGTCAATAAGCGGCGGCTGTACGTTTAAGCGATGATAATCCAGTGGGAAAATAAATCGAATTACTGAAAACAGCTTTTGGGCGTTCTGAGAAGAATAGCTCCTTGCTTCTTTCTTGCGATATTTAGAGCAGTATACCCATTTTTTTTTACAACCGAAATTTCACAATTAAAACTAATCTAGAGTGCTTTTTTCTGCTTAATTTCTATTTGAGCGTAGGAAATATCTTGAGCTTATAGCTGAAGGGTATAGGTATTGATTGCGAATTATGGCATGGGATGGAGTATGGTTGGTCTTTGTGGGAAATCGGCTTTTGTTGATTGCAGCTAGAACACTTTCTGTTGATCTATCGTGTGATTTTGTTTTGGCTCTAAGATAGAGCAGGGGGCTTGTACATCAATTTATTTATGCTCTATAATTTATGCCTATAAAGCTGCTGTAAAGTGTGTGTTAATGAGGATGATATACATTGTTGCAGTTTTGGGGCTTCTCTTGTTTTGAATGGAAGTTATTTTCCCTCGCGTAAAATAAAATATCCAAAATAAAGTGCCATATAATGAATGCCCCATGGGTTCCCTGTGCCCCTATGCATGTTCCTCTCTATGAAATGTCCCTCTCTATGCAATGTCATTGTGGTGTGATGAGTATATTCAAAAACACCTCTCAGTTCTTATTCACATTCGTTGAGCCTCTCTCATTTTTACGCTTGCAAAGGAAAAAGCCGGCACTATCATCATCTTTGCCAGTCCCCAATGTTGCAACAGCCTTTGGAACTTGAGACAATTCATTAGAGGCATTTTTAGTCCTTTCTTGTATAGTTTTACTCTATACGGCAATCCCACGTTTCATATGTAAGAGAATGGTTTTGATTGATTCAAGATAAACAGATTTGTAATGAGAAAATCTTAGGATATTCGGGATTCTTATGCAATATACAAAATAATTAATTATCTTTATAAATCAACGTGTTGCCTTGTTATGGTGGCGTCATGCTATAATGTAAAAAGTTTTCGTAAAGTGTGTACCATCCATTGCATAGCCTCTTTACACATTATGAATGTGCAATCCAGCACTGATCTATTTGCTCGCTTGCGATGTTTAACCGTTATGGCATTGGATATGACCATAGAAAGGGAAATTTTATGTTTTATAAGGTTGTTTGACAGGATTCTTGCTTGTGATGTGTGAATGGTTTTGATTGATTTCAGTTATGCTTCATAAAGTGTATTCCATAAAGATGCTGTTCGTTGCGTGTTATAATTGTATAAATTTGGGGGATATGATTATCTTTTTACTGGTTTTGTCTTGGGTTGCTGTTTTCTTTGTGGTCTTGTCTTTATTCACATCTTTATTCTCAGGGGGGAAAAGTGTATAGACTGTAGTTTATGGCAGAGACGATTCGTATTATAGGCATTGATCCCGGATTACGGCGTACAGGGTGGGGCGTTATCGATGTTGCGGGTAATCGTCTTCAGTTTATTGCAGCAGGGACGGTTTCTTCTGATGTACAGCGTGAGCTGGCTTCCAGACTATGTCAGATCCACAAAGGTCTTTCAGAGGTTGTGCATCAATTTATGCCCCATGAAGCCGCTGTAGAACATGTATTTGTCAACAAAGATGCTACAGCAACTTTAAAACTTGGCCAAGCGCGTGCAATTGCACTACTGGTTCCTGCGCAAGCAAATCTTCCTGTTTTTGAATATGCGCCCAACAAAGTGAAAAAATCAGTTATTGGGGTTGGACATGGGGCTAAAGAACAAATCCATATGATGGTCAAAGTTCTCCTCCCACGGGCTGAATTTGATAGCAGTGATGCGGCTGATGCTCTTGCTCTTGCTCTTTGTCATAGTATGCACCGTAACAGTATTGACCGGTCTTATCAGGCAAGGATGGCGATATGAGTGGGGTGGAAGCATGATTGGCAAATTAAAGGGCACTCTTGAACATATCTTTGATGATCATATCCTTCTTGATGTTCACGGTGTGGGGTATGTTGTTTTTGTGTCAAATCGGCTGCGTCCTTCTTTACCCTCGGTTGGGGAGGCGTTAAGCCTTTTTATTGAAACGCATGTTCGGGAAGACGCAATCCGCCTTTTTGGTTTTGCTACAAGAGCTGAACAGGAGTGGTTTTGTCTTCTACAAAATGTTCCTGGAGTAGGGGCAAAGGTTGCTTTGGCAATCTTGGGTACTTTATCGCCAGATGAACTTGCACAGGCTATTGCTTTAAACGATGTTGCGATGATTAGTCGAGCGCCGGGCGTTGGTAAAAAAGTCAGTGAAAGAATTGTGGGTGAACTGAAAAGTAAAACACCCCCCTTTGAACAAGCTGTCAAGACTGTTTCGGTTTCTCAGCGTGAGATGACCAATCAACCTGCGCATGACGCGCTTTCCGCGTTGATGAAGCTAGGGTTTGAACGGGAGCATGCATCTCGTGCTCTTGCTCTTGCGATGAACGCTCTTGAGGGGGAAACTGTTTCTTCTGCCCTGCTGATCCGCCATAGTCTCAAATTGCTTTCTTCTCCTACTTAAAATCAAGGTAACAATGCATAAAGATGAAGATAAACGCCTTCTGGGTTCCGCCCCCCTTCCTAACGATCCAGATCGTTCCTTGAGGCCACAAGTTCTCGATGACTTTATTGGTCAAGAAGCGGCGCGGGCTAATTTAAAAATATTTATTGAAGCAGCAAAAACGCGGCAAGAAGCGCTGGATCACGTTTTGTTTGTAGGGCCACCGGGGTTGGGAAAAACAACGCTTTCACAGATTATGGCAAAAGAATTAGGCGTTAATTTTCGCTCTACTTCAGGGCCGGTCATCGCTAAAGCAGGAGATTTAGCCGCTCTCTTGACCAATCTCGAAGAACGTGATGTCTTGTTTATTGATGAAATTCATCGCTTAAATCCGGCGATTGAAGAAATTCTGTACCCAGCAATGGAAGATTATCAACTTGATTTGATCATTGGGGAGGGGCCGGCCGCACGCTCGGTGAAAATTGATCTGGCTAAATTTACTTTGGTAGCGGCAACCACACGTTTGGGGCTTTTAACCACACCTCTACGAGACCGTTTTGGCATCCCAATTCGTCTCAATTTTTATACGATAGAAGAATTGGAATATATTGTGCAGCGCAATGCACGACTTTTTGCCGTTAAGATCAGTGATGATGGTGCTCATGAAATTGCACGCAGAGCACGGGGGACCCCTCGTATTGCCGGACGGCTTTTACGGCGCGTTTGTGATTTTGCTTTGGTTAAACAAGCAAAACAAATTGACCAAAAAATCGCCGATGAAGCCCTTTCGCGCCTTGAGGTTGATCATCTTGGGCTTGATCCGCTTGACCGCCGCTACTTGCTCCTGATTGCGGAAACTTTTTTAGGGGGACCGGTGGGGATTGAAACAATTGCTGCTGCTTTATCAGAACCACGCGATGCCATTGAAGATATTGTTGAACCGTATTTGCTCCAACAAGGTTTTATTCAAAGAACCGCTCGTGGACGCATTCTAACTGAAAAGGCTTGGAGTCATTTAGGGCTTTCTGCTCCAGCCTCTACAACGTCTATACAAAGGCGTTCTCAACTTTCTGATGCTCAAGACAATTCATCACTTCAGACATCTTTATGGGATGGGGAAGATGACTAAGGCATTCTCTTTATTAAAAGAAACTATGTGAATATTTTATAGCAAGGTCATAAAATACAAGAGACGTGCCTTCTTTTAGCATATTCTGGCTAAAAAGGTTTGGCACTATTAAAGATTTTTTGCTTTTGCTTTTCACAACTTCAACACAAAAATGTGTTCAATCTTTTGATTGATAGATAATTTGCTATATTAGATGATTTTATGGGATATGAAGTCGATGACAGAAATAACACCTTTTAAGAGCAATCATACAAACGCTTTTCATAATTTTCAGGTCCGCGTTTATGTTGCGGATACAGATTTTTCCGGTGTAGTTTATCATGCGCGTTATCTTGAGTTTTTTGAACGAGGACGTTCAGAGTTTTTACGGGATACCGGTTTTAATAATAAGATGTTAGCAGCAGGGGGTGAGGGGGAAAAACTATTTTTTGTTGTTCGTCATATGGAAATTAATTTTTCAAGACCCGCTAAAATTGATCATCTTTTAGTCGTTAAAACACGTGTTACTCATATCCAAGGGGCACGCTTTTTTATGGAGCAATCTATTTTGCATGAGATGACCACGTTGGTAACAGCAAAAGTTGAAATTGCTCTGATTAATGAGGAGGCAAAACCGCGACGTTTACCCAAAGAACTTTTTGCAAAAATGCTTGGTTAAAAGTGTTATTCATTGAATTAGCAGTTTCAGGAGAGATCAGCAGATATAAAGTAATCTACAATCTAAGACTATACATTTATCATAGCCTAGATGTTTTCTAACAAGGTTACACGATACAGCAAAAGAAAGCACCTCTGCTACAATAACTACAATAAATTGAAGATGATATCCCACAAAATTAAACACGCCTCATCCATTTTCTGCTATAAACTCAAGATATTTTTCTTTCTTTTGAAGAAAGGTTTGTTGGCATCGGAAAACAACAGAAAAGTACAAAAAAAATAAAAATGGATTAAGATTTATTTTTATAAAAATGCACATACCCAGCGCAATATTGCAATAAAGTGATAATTAAGCCATTAGGTCGAAAATTGTCTCAAAAACACCCAAAGGGTGTTTTTAAGCAATTTGATTTGTTTTTTACTGGATTGTCATTTGGCATCATAAGAGCGCGTGTTTCATCCATTTCTATCCATCATGCATGACTTTATGTGCTATAATGCATCACTTTATGTGCGCTTCTAAGCGTAGTAAATGAGTGAGAGATCAATGTATATAAAGCAGAAATGCATTCTTGCATTTAAAGTTTCAAAAGCATATTATTCTATATAATATATTGACTTAGAAAGATAAATTATCACTTCTCACGGGTACAAACCCTAATAGAGGAAGAGAATAAAATACTTTCATTTCAAATCTGTTCATGTTGAAACAATTAAAATCATTTGCTTACACATCATAAGAGAACAATTAAAATCATTGAAAAAATTGTAAAAATGTTCCTTATGGATCATTCTCAATGCAATAACGATCAAATATCGCAAGTGAGCAAAGAGAGCGTAGAAGCCGGTTTTGATGAAGTAAAGATGTGAAAAGGCTTTTTTCATGTCACAGAAGCTTGTACATTATACCATGGTGCTAGAGAGATGATAGGCATTGAAAGGGTCTAATTCACAACATAATGAGATTACATGAGACTTACACTAGATTATATAGGACTTATAATAGGGGTGCATGGGTGAGGCGCATTGTTGTGAGGTGTGGTAGGGTGGTTTAGTATCGTTTTTTGTGCCCGATGGTGTACTCCGTATTCAATTCGATGGAAAATGAGAGAAACAATAGCCTGAGGCAAAGCGTCATCTTTTATGATTATAACATATTTATTTACAATGATAATTCATTGCGTTGTCACTTTCAGATAATTCTGAAACTTGTAAAATTTTTTCTTTTCAAGCTCTATTGCCGCGAATTAATCAAAAACATTTTCTTACATATCACAAGCGGGGTTGATGAGTGGGTACAAAAACACTTAAGAAAGGAATAAAATGCTTCTTATGAATCTTTTCAAGTGCTAAGACTTATTGCAGCATTTTAAGCTTAAAACGCGTATGATGATTTAGCGTTCTTTTCATAAGCGTAAAGATGGTGGTGCATAATAGATTTTATATCATGCATTTTTATATCTTTTATTTTTATAGCATTTATGGAGAAATCCTTATCGTTATATTTTTCATAAATGCTGTTGTGAAATGATGGGGGGCGTGTATTGAGGGATGTCTCTCGTCATCACTTTTTAAGGAAATTTAAGAAACAAGTCTTGTTTTAGCGCATGGATTTATGTGAGACTAGAGTCTTTACCTAAATTTAGAAAATATAAAATAATCTGTTTTATAAAATTTTAAAAAATGCATCTTTCATTTAGAGGGACAAAAATTATGCCGCATGGTGAACTAACGAATCCAGAAACAATTGGAATGTTGCATTTGTTTATGCAAGCGAGTTGGATCGTGAAAGGTGTTATGATCGGGTTGCTGCTCGCTTCTATCTGGAGTTGGGCAATTATTTTTGATAAAATTTTTACGTATCGGAGAATACGGCGTGAAATAAAGCAGTTTGAACGCACATTTTGGTCTGGCAAAGCGCTAGAAGATCTTTATGCATCATGCAAAAGTCAACGTACCAATAGTATATCCGCAGTTTTTATGGCAGCAATGGTTGAATGGAAAAAATCTCTTGAAAAAGGGACCCATACATCGAAAAGTTTGCAGAGCAGAATTGATAAGGCTATGGATTTGACGCTGGGACGTGAAAGTGAAAAAATAGAATCAAAATTAAGTTTTCTTGCGACACTGGGGTCTGCGGGACCTTTTATCGGACTTTTTGGAACAGTTATTGGTATTATGGAGTCTTTTCTTTCTATTTCAGCTTCTCAAAATACATCACTTGCCATTGTCGCGCCAGGGATTGCAGAAGCGCTTTTGGCAACCGCGATTGGTTTGTTTGCAGCAATTCCAGCTGTTATTGCTTATAACAAGTTGACCCATGAAAGTGCGCGCATCATTGCACAAATAGAAAATTTTGCCGATGAATTTTCAACAATTGTATCGCGGCGTATTGATGAAACACGCACAGCACCTTCCTCTTTATAAAAAGGATCTTATCCCATGGGCGTTTTTGTTGCTTCTTCTTCTCGCAAAAATACACGTAGGTGGCATCATTCACGAAGCCAACTGATGAGTGAGATCAATGTCACTCCTTTTGTGGATGTCATGCTGGTCTTGTTGATTATTTTTATGGTCTCTGCCCCCCTTTTAGTGAACGGTGTTCCTCTAGATTTGCCTCGTAGTCAAGCGGGTCCCGTACGAGCTCAAAAAACACCTCTTACGGTTTCACTTGACGCGCAAGGGCGCTTTGCCATTAATCAAGATTATTATGAAACGTCACAGGCCCTGATTGCACACCTGAAAACTCTTCTGGAAGCAGATGCTACACAAAAAGATCAACGGGTTTTTGTACGGGTTGCTAAAACTGTTGAATATCAGCAAGTATTAAAACTGCTGGCAGATATTCAAAAAGCGGGGTTTTCTCAAGTTGCGTTAGCAAGTTTAGCACAATAAATAATAAGTAATAAAATTGTGCATAACCGGTTGTTTTTAAGATGTTTTTAAAAAGAGCGTAGAGTGATTAAAAATGAAAAAATGTAAGGCATAAGTAAGGCATAAAGAATGAACAAAGACTCTTATCATAGTATGAAACGAGGCTTGGCTTTATCCCTTGTGGTCCATGTCATTTTTCTCAGTTGGGGAGCCGTTCAGTTTACAAACTCTGTCTCTTTACCACAACCGTTGGAAGCAATTCCCATCACTCTTGCTCCTTTGGTGGACGAGTTTTCCTCTCAACAAGGAGCCGTGAAGGCTCCTATCCGTGCAATCCCTGCCGTCAAACCAACTATGCAGCCACAAGAGAAAGAAGATGCACGCCATATTGGAGAGGGACAAATAGATAGTCTTGCACCATTTCAACCAAAGGAAAAGCTGCGTCCCGTTGAAACAGCATCGCCACCATCAAGCGAGAACACATCAGAAACATTTGCACCAGAACTTACAAAACCAGAATTATTAGAAGCAAAAACAGAGGATGCACCCAAGGTTGCACCTGAGATGCCTTTGGAGGCACTGGAGGATGCACCCAAGGTTGCGCCTGAGATGCTTTTGGAGGCACCACCGGAGGATGCGCCCAAGGTTGCGCCTGAGATGCCTTTGGAGGCACCGGAGGATGCGCCCAAGGTTGCACCTGAGATGCCTTTGGAGGCACTGGAGGATGCACCCAAGGTTGCGCCTGAGACGCCTTTGGAGGCACTGGAGGATGCACCCAAGGTTGCGCCTGAGACGCCTTTGGAGGCACCGGAGGATGCGCCCAAGGTTGCGCCTGAGATGCCTTTGGAGGCACCGGAGGATGCCTCTAAGGTTGCGCTCAAGCCTGCGCACAAAAATGAAGAAATGATATCGCCAAAAGAATTGGCTCCAACGGTCCCAAAAGTACCAGCAGAGCAGATTGTTCATCAAGCGCCTAAAATTGTACTTCCAGAAAAATCTCTTCTTCCACAGTTTAAACCAAAGTTTGACGGAGAGTTTCCAAAGAAGAATGAGGCTGCATTGAATCAAAAGACGCCAAAGCTTAACAAGAAAAACCAAGAGAAACAGACTATTGAAGATATTTTAGCTCTGGAGGAAAATAATTTGCTCAATCGTGCGCGGTCACAAGGAGGGGGAGCAAAACGTTCTCATACACCAGAAGCTTTGGGTGCAAGAAAAAATATTAATGATACCACAAAAATGGCACAAACATTGGTCAATATTGCGGGGGGATGTATTCAACAGAAGCTTAAACTTGTGGCGCTTGGCGGCGATTTAAAAAATCGTCCGGTCGTGCGGTTGCGATTTTATTTAGACCGTGAAGGGATGGTTGTGGGTGATCCTATCATTGATCCCATAAGCGGCCTTGAGAGTCAACAAGCTATTATGATAAGGCAGGTGTATGCTGCTGTCTTTTCATGCCAACCTTATGCAGATCTCCCACGTGATCAATATGATCTATGGGGGCAAGGTTTTGACTTTAATGTTGATCCCCTCCAAGAAATAAGATGATAAACGAGAAAAAAGCGCTTAACGAAAGGACACATTCCATGATGACTATAACGAGACATAAAGTTTTTGCTTGGTTTATTGTCACTTGTGGGTTGTGGCTTTCAAGTATTTCATTGGTTTATGCGCAATTGAAAGGGACGATTTCAAGCGCTGATTTTAATCCCATTCCCATTGCAATTACAGACTTTATTTCCAATGATTCGATTGGGTTGAAAATATCTGCTGTGGTGACAGCTGATCTTGAACGGTCGGGGCTTTTTTTACCGCTTGATAAAGCAAATTTTTTGGAAAACATTTCTAATCCTAATAAACAACCGCATTTTGCTTCTTGGCAGAAAATAAAAGCGCAAGGTTTAGTTACTGGGCAAATCATGAGAGAAATCGATGGACGTTTGAGGGTCGATTTTCGTTTATGGGATGTTTTTGGACAAAGACAATTGAAAGGACGGCGTTTTTATACCGCGACAGAACGTTGGCGGCGTGTGGCACATATGATTGCAGATGAGATTTATAGTGAGATGACAGGAGAAAGTGGTTATTTTGATACAAGGATTGTTTTTATCGATGAAACAGGGCCTCAAAATGCACGCATTAAACGTTTAGCAATGATGGATCAAGATGGAGCAAATTTGATTTATATGTCTGATGGAAGTGAATTGGTGCTTACACCGCGGTTTTCACCAAAAAGACAAGAATTGACCTATATGGCTTACGAGGACAATCAAGTACCTCATGTTTATCTCCAACAAATTGAAATGGGGCAAAGAGAGTTGATCGGAACGTTTAATAACATGACAATTGCGCCGCGTTTTTCTTCTGATGGACAAAAAGTTATTATGAGTTTGTTACAAAATGATGGGAGTGCCAATCTTTACACTATGGATTTACGAACCCGTACGATGACGCGACTTACAACAACTTCTGCTATTGATACGTCTGCTTCTTATTCACCGGATGGAAAACAAATTGTCTTTTCTTCAGATCGTAGTGGAAAGCCGCAAATCTATAAAATGAATGCGGATGGGAGTGATATTCAACGTATTTCTTCAAACGATGGGAGTTATTCAACACCTATTTGGTCTCCACGGGGTGACTATATCGCCTTTACAAAACAATTAAGCGGACAATTTTCTATCGGAGTTATGCGCCCTGATGGACAAGGAGAACGAATTTTAACCACGGGGTTTCACAATGAAGGACCAACTTGGGCCCCTAATGGTCGTGTGCTGATGTTCTTTCGCAAAAATCCCGGTATGGGACCAAAAATTTATACGATTGATATTACGGGTCGCAATGAACGACAACTCCCTACCCCCAATGATGCTTCAGATCCAGCATGGTCGCCTTTGCTCAATGTACAGTAAAACAAAATGCTTAAAAACAGAATATAGAAGGAATATAGTCTACACAGTCTCAAGTTTAAACAATCTCAATTGTCTTTAATTATTTAAAAGAAGGAATTGATTATAGTGGGTATGGGGAGTTATGTAGATTTCATCTATCATCTACGGTTGTTGATCGATAATGGAATTTCCTTGGGGGAAAATGCTTAAAAAAATTCAAAACAAGACCTTGAAAAAATAGAGTCGAAAATTCTGAGGTCTTTAGATTTCAACTTTTTATTCAAAGTGTCGCTATATATATTTTTTTAACTTCCTCTTCGATTTTGTTTGTGAAGAGTCGGGACTCTTGTCAGGGGGGCTGTTGCTCTTTGATGTGTTTTATTCAAGTACGCGGTTGTTTTAGATCTGAATCTTGATTGATTGGTAAGAGCAAAAGGACAGATTTTTAAGATAAATGACGTTATTTTAGAAATATACGATGCCATAAAGTTAATGCCATAAAGTCAAAAATTTATCCGCAACGGATTAGAGAGATGTACCGGCTTTTTGTACAATACTTTGCTAAACAATCAGCTCTGGCTTTCCATTTGCTTATTTTTATTCTGTGATGTTGTAAAAACACTGCCCTTTGAGGTGTGGGGATATAGGGCGTATAAACCTCCTTGATATATTCTAAGTGTTTTTTAAGTGCGTAGCGAATATTTAGGGGAGTGTATGTTTGTTGAGCCTTAAGTTTCAAGTGAATTTTATGAGTGATTCGTCATAGGAATACGTCAAGAAACCCCTAATTGTTTAGAGGCTAGATCATTTCATTACTTGAGAGCGGAGAGAGGAGGTTAATCTTAAAGAACAAAAAGATAAAATAGAGAGGGGATATAGGGATAATCTTTGGGGCATGTAAGAAAGGCGTGAGGCTACAGAGTTTTGTATGCTTTTCTTTTTGGGATTATGTTTTCTGCGATTGATTGTGGTTTCTTGTTGCATCAATGGCTTACCCCGCTATTGACGCGGGGCTTTTATATGTGCGGATAAAGAGGAGGGGTGACAGATGCTTTTGAAGCCCTCATGCATGAAGAGAGGGCTTATGCAAATGATGGGAATTATACAGACAATTTTGCCAAAATCTCATCACTGACATCAAAATTTGCATAAACATTTTGCACATCATCATCTTCTTCTAATGTTGAAATCAGTCGTAAAACGGACAAAGCTTTTTCTTCATCTATTGGTGCAAGGGTGGTGGCTTTCCAAATCGTTTTAATCGATTCTGCTTCACCAAGTTTTGCTTCAAGTGTTTTGGAAACTTCACCAATATCTTCAAATGCGCAGGTAATATGATGTCCGGTTTCTTCTGATTGCACATCTTCGGCACCGGCTTCAATTGCTGCATCCATGATGTTATCGGCTGTCCCTGCTTCTGGCTTATAGATTATTTCACCAATCCGATTAAACATGAAACTGACCGATCCTGTTTCCCCTAAGGCTCCTCCTGATTTTGTGAAGGCGGCGCGCACATTTGAAGCGGTGCGGTTGCGGTTATCGGTTAAAGCTTCAACAATGACGGCAACGCCACCTGGTCCATAGCCCTCATAGCGTACTTCATCATAATTTTCGACATCGGCGCCTGACGCTTTTTTAATCGCGCGTTCAATATTATCTTTCGGCATCGATTGTGCTTTGGCATTTTGAACAGCCAGCCTTAAACGTGGATTCATGGCTGGATCAGGAGCACCTTGTTTTGCTGCTACGGTAATTTCGCGTGCAAGTTTAGAAAATATTTTCGAGCGCATTGCATCTTGACGCCCTTTACGGTGCATAATATTTTTAAATTGTGAATGGCCTGCCATAGTTTTCCTTCCTATTTGAGGGCTTTTTTGCCAGTTGGATACTCTTTAGAATTTAAGGCGATAAAGCACGCATCCCACCAGAATAAATGTGCCACAGCATGAGGTGAAATAATCGAATAAACCCTTTATAAGAAAATTCATCTTAAAGGTAAAGACACCTTAGTTGAGGATCATTACAAGAGAGATCTCTTGTCGTTGAGCAAAAATAACGCTATAACAGAATGTAATCTCATAGCAAAATGGTTTATTCCATGCCTCGCTTTGTTTTAGGAGTGGTTGGAGAGACCTAAACATATAAAAAAGTTCCAGTGCTCTTGAGTGGGCGGTAACCTGCCTCATAGAAGAGGCGCAGAAGAGGATTTATAAAAATGGCAACGCAACTTTTGATGCCCAAAGCAACAGCTGTTTGGTTGGTTGATAATACAGCTCTTTCTTTTGATCAGATTGCAGAATTTTGTAAATTGCATGTCTTGGAAGTAAAAGCTATTGCCGATGGTGATGCGGCTTATGGTATTAAAGGTTTAGATCCGATTAGTTCTGGGCAATTGACGCGCAGTGAAATTGCACGGGTGGAGGCTGATCAAAACGCACGATTGAAAATTTCTCAATCGAGGGTGCATATTCCTGAAAAAAAACGTAAAGGGGCGCGCTATATCCCTCTTTCTCGACGCCAAGATCGTCCCAATGGTATCCTATGGTTGGTTACAAACCATCCCGAGTTGAAAGATGCACAAATTGCACGGTTGATTGGGACAACAAAAGCGACAATTGAACAAATCCGCCTTAGAACCCATTGGAATAGTGCAAATTTGGTTCCTCTTGATCCTGTAGGTCTTGGTTTGTGTTCGCAAATCGATTTAGATTTTGAGCTCCAGCGTGCGGCGAAAAATCGCCCTGTTGCTGCAGAAGAAGATAGGTCGTTGCTTCCCGCTTCTGTGACGGAAAACGCTGCTCTAGAGGAAAATGAGAGTGAAGACAATCTGCATAAGACTTTTGACGCTGATAAAGTTTTTGCAAAGCTGAACGCGCTGCAAAAAAATCGTCAAGATCAAGATCAAGATGATGCATAAAAAGCCATGACGCATAAGGGAAACATTTCTTATGGAAATGTTAGAGGAATGGCCAAAGAGAAGAAAAATTGGCAGAGACTTAAAAGTAAAAATGAGGACGAAAAAAAACAGAAAAAATTTCGTCTTCATTAGGAATTAACGGTTATTCTTAAAAATATTTTTAAGAATTGACCCTTCTTTACGAAATTCAAGGAGAAACGGACTATGCGCTCTACCAAAAAAACCATCTCTCATTCCTTAGCTATCCTCTTTCTTTTCTCACTATGCTTGGGTGGGTGTGGCAAAAAAAATGTTGGTGCACTTAACGGTATGAATGGCGCTTATATGAATGATGCTGGTTTGAATCAGATGTCACCAGGTTCAGGACAGGAATTTACGGTTAATGTGGGTGATCGCGTGTTTTTTGGTCTCGATTCTTCTTCACTTGATGCTGATGCGGAACGTATTTTAACGCGCCAAGCAGAATGGTTGCTTCATTATCCTTATTATTCTATTATGATCGAAGGTCATGCTGATGAGAGGGGAACACGTGAATATAACTTGGCACTTGGACAGCGCCGTGCTGTTGCTGTGCGAAACTATTTGGTGTCTCTAGGTGTGTCTGCACAACGGATTCAAACAATTTCTTACGGAAAAGAAAGACCTGTAGCAGTATGTGATGATATTTCCTGTTGGAATCAAAATCGACGTGCTGTGACAACGTTGAATGACATGAATAGTCATTAAAAAGAAGATTGTTTGTTTCAACTATTTAATAAGCTCTTAAGGGGAAAAAAGAATGTATCGTAAAATCAATTGGAAAACACTCTTTTATATGGGGGTTTTCATAGCTTGTTCTACTTCACTTGTTCAAAGTGCGGCACGAAAGGCTTCCGAATATCCTGCACATGATACGGATAAAGTTGATGCAGTTGATAAGGCAACTGATGATGTTAAGAAAGCGCCTGAAGCAGCCGATAAAGCAGCATCTGATACAGCGGAAAAAGCCACTGACGCTGTTAATAAGGCTGTTGATGCAGTGAAGAAAGTACCTGAAGCAGCCGATAAAGCAGCATCTGATGCAGCGGAAAAAGCCACTGACGCTGTTAATAAGGCTGTTGATGCTATGAAGGAAGCACCTGAAGCAGCTGATAAAGCAGCATCTAGCGCGGTGGAAAAAGCCACTGACGCTGTTAATAAGGCTGTCGATGCAGTGAAAGAAGCACCTGAAGCAGCTGATAAAGCAGCATCTAGCGCGGTGGAAAAAGCCACTGACGCTGTTAATAAGGCTGTCGATGCAGTGAAAGAAGCACCTGAAGCAGCTGATAAAGCAGCATCTAGCGCGGTGGAAAAAGCCACTGACGCTGTTAATAAGGCTGTCGATGCAGTGAAAGAAGCACCTGAAGCAGCTGATAAAGCAGCATCTAGCGCGGTGGAAAAAGCCACTGACGCTGTTAATAAGGCTGTCGATGCAGTGAAAGAAGCACCTGAAGCAGCTGATAAAGCAGCATCTAGCGCGGTGGAAAAAGCCACTGACGCTGTTAATAAGGCTGTCGATGCAGTGAAAGAAGCACCTGAAGCAGCTGATAAAGCAGCATCTGATGTGGTGGAAAAAGCTACTAGTGTTGCGGAGCACCAAGGGATTATTTTAGAGAATCAACAGGCTTTATTTAAAGATTATGATTTAGATAAGCTTTTGCATAAGATACGAATGGTGCTTGAGCATAACAGTTTAAAAAATGTTAACAAGCAGTTTCACGAGCTTTTTGATACAGAAGCCTCTTCTGTTTATTCTTGTTCTTTTGAAAAGTCTGCTGTAGATGAAAAATCTCAGACTGTAAAGGAAGAGATGGAGCAGGACCATAGTACAGGTGATCAGACAAAGGTTGCTGCTGTGGAAGCTAAGGTGGAGAGCCATGACCATGAAAACAGTCAACCTTTTAACAAAGCGCATGAAGTAAGTGCTCCAATTGAAGCACATCAGAGTGACAATCTTTCTTCTTCTAAAGCTTTGTATAAGGAAGGGTATGATTTTATTCGTTCTGCTAACTATGTTGATGCTGAAAAAAGCTTTTGCGCTTTTCAAAATCGTTACAAAAAAGATTCTTTGAGTGATGATGCTTTATTTTGGTTGGCCGAATCTTTGTTGGGGCAAAAACGCTATCATGAAGCAGCACAAGTTTATCTTACCGCATGGTATGCAGATAAAAAGAAGCTCTATACCTCCGAGATTTTACTGAAATTAGCAAGAAGTATGGTCGCTCTTGAGCCAAATAAAGACGATTGTGCTCATTTTGTGAAAAAATCAAAACGTCAACAAACATTAGCATCTGTTTTTTGTAAACCTGCAAAATAAACAGCGAGGTCGTTTTCGGTGTGCGTTAGACTGGCAAGAAATCTCTTTAAAACATCGGATTTTATTCAATGTCAGAAGTTGATTCTTGCCGTCTCAGGGGGAAGTGATTCTTTGGCTTTGATGTTTTTGGTCAAAGAGCATTTGGAAACTCTCGCATTTCCTCCAGAAATGATTGTTGTCACGGTTGATCATCAATTGCGTAAAGAATCGATGCGTGAGGCAGAAACTGTTGCGAAAATTTGTCGTGTCCATGATATTCAACATATCACTGTGCGATGGGAAGGCGAAAAGCCAAAGACGCATATTGCTTCCAGCGCGCGTGTTGCACGCTATGATCTCTTGGTTAAAGAAGCACAAAAACAAGGCGCATCACTTATTATGACGGGGCATACACTCAATGATCAGGTTGAGACCTATCAAATGCGGTATCAACGTCTCCAAAAGAATAGAGGTGCTTTATATAGTGAAGCTGTTGCCATGCGCGATGAGGTTTATGCCAGTGGTTTTGTTGGTATTTTGCGCGGTGAAGCTGTTGCCATACGTGATGAGGATCATACCAGAAAAACAAGAAAAAATATTGCCGAAAAAAACGATGGTCCCCTCTATGAACGTGGTTTATCCTGTATTCCGCGTGAGGCGTTGTTGCATAGAAAAGTGCGTTTGATTCGGCCACTCCTTGGTGTAAAACGCCAAACATTACGGAATTATTTACGCTTACAAGGACAAACATGGATTGATGATCCAACCAATGAAGATCGCAATTTTGAACGTGTGCGCGTGCGTCAATCTCTTTCTCCACAAAAATTGGCTTATATTGCTCAAAAAATAAATGAAGCCGCATTGCAGCGTCGTCAACAAGCCAAAAATATTGCTGATTTGATCTTAGCGCTGGATATTACTGTCCAACATGGGCGTTGTTTCATAGCAAAGCCTGCGCTGTTTTTACAGAAACATTCCAGTTTTCCTTTTGTGGTGGGGCTCTTTGCTGTGCTGATGGGAGGGGGATTTTATTTGCTCCCCAATCAGAAATTAAGCATGCTTGTTCAAAAACTCTGTCTCGATTCTCCAGAAAAGCAGCGTTTTACTTATGCGGGCTCTGTTATTGAATATAACAAGCAGGGAATTTCTTTGTGGCGTGAAGGGCGAAATATAAAAGAGGCTATCGTTGAGCCAGATAAAACTTTTATATGGGATGGGCGCTATCATATCACAAATCATGGATATGAGGCTATAAAGGTTGGAGCCGCAAATTTAGAACAGCTGAAATTTTTATTAAAAAATAGCGATTTTGAGCTTGAAAAGCCTCATTTTCCCTCTTTACAATCGCTGCTGATGATCTCAAATCATAAAGGGTATGATATTCCAGAGTTGATTTCTCAAGCAGTTGTTCATAAACATGTTATCGTCAAGCGGATTATGGCACCTTTCGATTGGCTTTCCTCACGAGAAGATGCTGCCTTGGTGAATGTTGTGGAACCTTTTTTTAATATTGAGGTGAAAAGATAAAGGAAAATTACTCTAAAAGAAAATAAACAGCTTCTCATCCCTTGGCAAGGGGCTGACAAGGTTATATGTTAAGGGGAACTGTTTGAAATCTATATTTGATTAAGTGGGCTGAATATGAATTCCAATTACCGCTCTCTCCTTATTTGGGGAGTTATTGCATTGATTTTGATTGTGTCGTTTTCTCTCTTTAATGGAGATAGCCAACGTTCTGGTGGTGGAGAAGTCTCCTATTCTGAATTTTTGCAAAAAGTTGAGAATAATGAGTTGAAATCTGTGACCATTCAAGGTCAAAAATTAACAGGAAAAACCATTGAACATAGAGCTATTTCAACCTATGCTCCTCGCGATCCAGGTTTGATACAAAAATTGGAAAGTAAAAACGTCAATGTTAAAGCTATTCCTGAAAGCTCTGGAAATAGCATTTTCCTCAATCTCCTCTTTTCCTTGTTGCCTGTTATTATTATCGTGGGGGCGTGGGTCTTTTTTATGCGGCAAATGCAAAATGGATCACGCGGTGCAATGGGATTTGGGAAATCGAAAGCAAGATTGCTTAATGAAGCGCAAGGACGTATTACCTTTAAAGATGTTGCTGGCGTAGAAGAAGCAAAGCAAGATCTTCAAGAAATTGTTGAATTTTTACGCGAACCACAAAAATTTCAACGCTTAGGGGGGCGTATCCCACGCGGTGTTTTGCTTGTTGGTCCTCCAGGAACCGGTAAAACTTTGCTAGCACGTTCTGTGGCCGGTGAAGCCAATGTGCCATTCTTTACCATTTCAGGGTCTGATTTTGTTGAAATGTTTGTTGGTGTTGGGGCAAGCCGTGTGCGCGATATGTTCGAACAGGCTAAAAAAAATGCACCTTGTATTATCTTTATTGATGAAATCGATGCTGTTGGGCGCCATCGGGGGGCTGGTCTTGGCGGTGGAAACGATGAACGTGAACAGACCTTAAACCAGTTGCTTGTCGAAATGGATGGGTTTGAGCCCAATGAAAGTATTATTCTTATTGCCGCAACAAACCGTCCCGATGTGCTTGATCCCGCTTTGTTAAGACCAGGGCGTTTCGACCGACAAGTTGTTGTGCCAAACCCTGATGTTTCTGGGCGTGAACAAATCTTGAAAGTGCATGTGCGCAACGTGCCTTTAGCGCCTAACGTTGATTTGAAAATTTTGGCAAGGGGAACACCAGGATTTTCCGGTGCGGACCTGATGAATCTGGTCAATGAAGCTGCTCTTATGGCTGCAAGCCGTAATAAAAGAGTTGTCACGATGCAAGAATTCGAAGATGCCAAAGATAAGGTGATGATGGGGGCGGAACGTCGTTCAACCGCTATGACACAAGAGGAAAAAGAACTCACTGCCTATCACGAAGCAGGACATGCTATTGTGGCTCTTAATGTGCCGGTTGCTGATCCTGTCCACAAAGCAACAATCGTTCCAAGGGGAAGAGCATTGGGAATGGTGATGCAATTGCCTGAAGGCGATCGCTATTCCATGAGTTATCGGTGGATGATTTCTCGTCTGGCCATTATGATGGGTGGACGTGTGGCTGAAGAATTAAAGTTTGGAAAGGAAAATATCACCTCCGGTGCTTCTTCTGATATTGAGCAAGCAACGAAATTAGCTCGCGCGATGATCACACGGTGGGGATTTTCTGATCTGCTTGGAAATGTAGCTTATGGCGATAACCAAGATGAAGTCTTTTTGGGTCATTCTGTTGCGCGAACACAAAATGTCTCTGAAGAAACAGCGCGCATGATTGATATGGAAGTGCGTAAGCTTATTGATGATGCCTATAAAAATGCGACAAACATTTTGAAAACAAAAAGAAAAGAATGGTTTGCTTTGGCACAAGGTTTGTTGGAATATGAGACTTTAACGGGAGCTGAAATTAACGAAGTTATTGCAGGAAAGCCTCCTTCACGCACACAGAAAGATGAGGGTGCTGCGCCACGGGGGTCTTCTGTTCCAAAAACTGGAACGGTCAGAACAGAGACAACAGTGGTGGATGAAAAAAACGCTGAAGCAGCCCCTAAAACAGTGCCTCATAAAGAAGAGATCGATAAAGGCAAGGCAGGTAAAGCAGAGGCAGCTGTTGGGAAAAAAACAGCAAAATCGGGTAATGTTGAGCTTAAGGAGGCTCAGTCTAAAGAAGTGCAATCGGATGAGACTGAGAAAAAAGCACAAAGCACAAAAGGTACTACAAAATCAGTCAACCGCTCTAAAAGTAATGCTGAAAAAAAGTCCAATACTGCGGGAGATGATAAAGAAAAATAAGAATTATTTAATACCGCTTGAGTGACGATGTTTTAGGAAAACTTCTAAATTCTTTGAGAAAGGCGCAAGTTTTGTTTGCGCCTTTCTTGTAATATTTGCAAAAATATGGAAGCAAAAAATTAAGCAAAGCCGTTGTATGATGGCGGCTTTAGCATGCTACAAGGCGAGGTGGACTGTTGCTTTTCTAATGTGGTAGGGGGTTGTAAGGTTAGGCGATAGATTTCCTTGCTGATTTGGTAGGGTATGAGGTTTGGTGCTGGGTTTCTTTACGGATTTAGCAAGTGTGTGAAATTATCCGTTGGTTGTGTTAAAGGGATGTATGAGCATTTTGAGGAGATAATATTGCTTTTATGTGTAAGGGTGTAAACATAATTGCTTGAGAGTGGTTTAGATATGTAGATGGTGAATAGGGGGCTTGATTGTCTAAATGCATGAAGGTTTAAGATCAATGATCTGATTTTATACGGGGAGAGGAGGACTATTGTACCAAGGGGGCTTGTTAGGTTTTTAAAAAAACAAGGGAAGAATTATATATTAAAGGAAAGAGGCATGGTGCAAAAATATTTTGGTACAGATGGAATTCGGGGGAAAGCCAATTCATTTCCTATGACACCCGATTTTGCCATGAAGGTGGGGATGGCTGTAGGGGTTTTATTTCGCTCACAACATCAATCTCATCGTGTGGTGATTGGCAAGGATACACGATTATCTGGCTATATGTTGGAAAACGCTTTGGTTTCAGGATTGACTGCTGCGGGGATGGAAGCTTTTTTATTGGGTCCAGTGCCAACCCCTGCTGTTGCAATGCTTTGCCGCTCTTTGCGAGCGGATCTTGGGGTGATGATTTCTGCTTCTCATAATCCGTTCTATGATAATGGAATTAAACTTTTTGGTCCTGATGGTTTTAAGCTTTCAGATGATATGGAAGCGAAAATTGAACAATTGATCGATACAGATCTTTCAAAGTCTTTAGCAAGTTCTGCCGAAATTGGTTATGCAAAACGGGTTGAGGGGGATATTTATCGTTATATTGAATATGCCAAACGAACTTTGCCGCGTGATGTTCGCTTAGATACTGTGCGTATTGTTGTGGATTGTGCCAATGGGGCTGCTTATAAAGCGGCTCCCCGTGCTTTATGGGAATTGGGGGCTGAGGTTTTTGCTATTCATGATGAACCCAATGGGACCAATATTAATCAAAAATGTGGATCAACCGATTTAAGCTCTTTAAAACGAAAAGTGCATGAAGTGCGTGCTGATGTGGGGATTGCTCTTGATGGAGATGGAGATCGGGTTCTCATTGTTGATGAAAAAGCACAAACGGTTGATGGAGATCAGTTAATTGCTGTAATTGCTGAAAATTGGCATAAAATGGGACGATTACGGTGCAATGGTGTTGTCACAACGATTATGTCAAATCTTGGACTGGAACGTTTCTTGAATAGCAAAGGGTTGCACCTTGTAAGGACAAAAGTTGGAGATCGTTATGTTGTCGATGCCATGCGCCAAAAGGGATATAATGTTGGTGGTGAGGCTTCTGGGCATATTGTGCTTAGTGATTTTGGTACAACGGGTGACGGTTTGGTGGCTGCATTGCAGATTTTAGCCTGTATGAAGGAAAGTCAAAGCCCTATGAGCCAATTGTGTAAACGGTTTGAACCTGTACCGCAAATTTTAAAAAATGTAACGATTAAAAATAAAAATGTCTTGAAAAAAAATCCCGTCAAAGCGGCCATTGATCAAGCAGAGAAGCGGTTGGGGAAAGAGGCAAGGCTGGTGATCCGCGCTTCTGGAACTGAGCCGGTTATCCGCCTTATGGCTGAAGGCGATGCACGAGAAGTATTAGACACTGTCGTGACAGAGTTGATGGATGTTATTATTCATCATGATGTACGCATGGGGACTGCACTTGAGGAATCTTGAATTTTTTGAGAAAATTATCAGATCATCTTTGAATAAAGGTCTGATTTTAATGCGGGATTTTGGCAATTACAAAAGGTATGATTATTAACTCAGTGATGTAATAACGGTAATGGATACTTTATCTACGAACAAATTAAATAAAAAAGGGAAAAGTCCAATTCTAATAACTACAATGCGTATAGATTTCTCTATATTTCGTAAGATATGAAAAATATGCCTTTTTTTGATTTTCCTTTTTCTTTTACTTATTCGTAAACCGGTTATTAGTTTAACAGAGTTTGTAGGGGGAGAGTTTATTAGTGTTATTCATTCTTTTTACTGGATATCCAGCGGGTGCAGCGCCCCATGAACATCAAACAGCAATGATCATTGTTGTTATATCATCTTGATGTTTCTAAGTGCCGCTGCCAATTGGGGATATGATACGCTCCTATTACGTTTAGCGCCCCCTAATTATGAGCTTATACTTTTCCAATAATTAGTAGAATAATGAGAAAGAGATGAAAATGATCAATTTTTTTCACGATAGTTCTAATGTTTATAAAGTAAAAAAAGCCGTGTGATGTAAAAATAATGAACATTTTTTGTATCTTGGAGGGGTACACTCTATATTCATTTATGATTTTAAGATTTAAACCTAAAAGGATTGAATCCTGCTATAATATTGGCACGACTAAAGGGATTAGAACCACCCATGCTCAAAAATTAAAGCGTATTCTAAGTGCTCTTGAAGGAGATGTATCGCCAAAAGATTTGAGTTATCCATCCTTTTAATTACATCTGCTAAAGGGTGATTCCAAGGATTATTAGTCAATTACTGTAAATGGAAATTGTTGCGTAATATTTCGCTTTGATAGCATAGATGTGGAAATGGTTGATTATCTGGATTGTCATCAAAAAGCAGGTCTAAACAATGATGAAGAATCCTTCACATCTCGGTGAATTATTGCGTGAAGATGTGATCAAAGAGCTTGGTTTATCCGTTAATGAAGCAGCAGAGTAGCTTGGTATATCTCGTGTAGCACTTTCTAGAGTTTTAAATGGAAAAGCCGCTATGAGAGCTAATCTTGCTATTAGGCTTGAAATGTCTGGTGTAAGCACAGCACGTGCTTGGCTTGCTATGCAAACAAATTATGATCTATCAAAAGCAATTTTTTAACAACAGTCTCATGATCAAGATTGCATAAAAGAGTTTCAAATGGCAGTTAAGTTTTTGCAACAAAGACAACAGGAGAAAATCAACGCAATAGCGCGTGCAAGATCAATAGATATGATACGGTAAGGGCAAGGATAAAGCCTTAAGCTGTATAAGCCCTATTAAGTCATACGGTAAAAGAGAGGTAATCAAAAGAGGGTTTAATATGGGTGTGACAAAAGACGTTGTACGAACCCACATGATAGGACGTAAAAAAGAAGCTGGTGAAATATTAGCAAGTTTAGGACTTACGGTGTCTGATTTCATACGAATTGCTTTGACAAAAGTTGTTGATGAAAGAGGATTGCCGTTTGATATGTCTATTTCTAATGCGAAAACGCTTAAAACTTTTGAGAAAAGTGATAAGGGTTAAGAGAAGTGACAAGGGTAAAGAGATATAGCTGAAGATAGGTAAGATTTGTTTTGTCATTTGGATATTTGATATTTCTGATCATTCACTTCAAATTAGCTTTTCATTTACATCATTATCGTTATGGGTGTTTCCGTATATTGAATGATGTATGCAAACCGTGATTGAAATGGCAGCTTATTGAATTTCTGTGAAAGAAGAAGGCATATCGCCTGAATAATTATTTGATATTGTTTCTTTTATTGCTACTCATTCAGATGCTGGTGGTCTTATGCAAGGGTTAAGAGAAAGCCAAGGAAAGTTAGGTTTAAAAGCATAAGAGTAAAAGTGGGGGATATAAGGTTATACCCTTTTTTGGTGGTTAAAATATTCCGGTGTTGATCGAAGATATTTACAGTCAATCATTTTGAGGTAATTTGACAAAATCAGAAAGGAATGCATTGAAGAAAAATTTAACTGCGCTTTGATGAATATCGAAAAGAATAATAATGGATAAGGCAAATAAAGCAGGATCTCGTATATTACAAGGTGTTTGTGAAGCTTTTGTCTGAAGCTAAAGGTGAAGCAGATACTGAATTTTGTATCGATATTCCTGCAAATGTTGATGTCAAAAAAAATCAGAAAAAATATAGGGTTATAGATATCATTTTCGGCACGTTTTGGTTTTCCTGTGGGGCGCATTCGTGATTGGGAATGGAGGTGATATTTTTACTTCTTTTTGCTTGTTGTTTTCGATTATTGACACTGAACTTGAAGCGATTAATCGTGTTTTTAAGAAAGCTCTATTGGTATAGTTTTTGCTTATAAAAAAGGGTGTGAGGGTGCTTGTTTTTTTAAAAAGCATCACGGCGTTTGAAGGGGTCGTAATAGATTTCTGTTACACGAAATTTTCCTTCAAGGCGTTTGCATTGGATGATGACATCTATCATCGAGATTAATAAGCCACGGATATCATCGCGCGCTAAATTACCACCACCGTCACTTTCTTTGACTAAAAGGGTCATTTGTTCGAAGGCTGCAAGTGCTGTTGAGGCGTGGACGGTGGTAATGGAGCCGGGGTGACCAGAGTTGACATT
>NZ_JBHIQF010000022.1:0-1013 GCF_042196445.1 Bartonella sp. AP11XZML | reverse complement strand
GAGCTTTCACTAAAAATAACATTGAAAATAGTGCCGATCTGTCAATTGGTACAGTTAATCTCACAAATTCAGAAATCCATGCCGACGTGTTATTAGGGGACGGCCTCTTTACAAAAAAAGAAAGCTTTTGGGAGGAGAAAGATATTAATGAGATCTCCAATGGCACCTTCACATTAAGCGCTGATCATTCAAATTTAGAAGGCAGAGCGAATATTGCTAAAGACAGAAATGTACGTTTTGATCTACAAAACAAGACAACATGGACACTAAAGACCAGTACAAAAGAAAAAGATGATGATGGCAATCTGCTTGATATTGCTCAAAGATCTCGTTCCGATATTTCTACGCTTAATCTCGATAACAGCTCTATTATCTTTAATGGACAAACAGAAGATCATTATCACACATTGCATATAGGTTCTGGTAAACCAGACACGCAAGAAGTCTACAACGCCTCTGGTGATGCAAAGATTTACTTCAATATTGCTTGGAGTGATGGCGTAGCAAGTGCCGATCAAAAAACCGATAGACTTCTGATCCACGGTGATGTCTCAGGCTCCACAACAGTTTATATCAAAAGCGATTCAGGAGATGAAAGTAGTGTAGTCAATGCTGCTGCTCCTTCCAATATAGGTGGACTTTCACTCATTCAAGTATCTGGAAAAGCACGAGAAGACTCTTTCAAACTCGTAAATGGCTATACCACAAGAAATCGTTTGCCTTATAAATATACGCTAACGGCCTATGGACCAGAGTCAAGCCACGGTACAGCCGATGTTGCACAAAGCCTCTTTGATGAGAAGAATGAAAATTTCTGGGATTTCCGCTTACATAAAGAAATTCTTGAAACAGATTCTGGTTCTGGTCCAAGTGTGATCGTCCCTGTAGCACAAACGGCCAGTTACTTAGTCATGCCAAATGCTCTCTTCTATAGTGGATTAACCGATATGGCTAAACAAAACGCACTCTTAGCCAATATCAGAACATCCGTCTTAGGAAAAGAAGAGGAAAAA
>NZ_JBHIQF010000021.1:0-1715 GCF_042196445.1 Bartonella sp. AP11XZML | reverse complement strand
AGCTTTTCTTTTTTCAAAATCAATTTTCCATTTTTCATGTCTAGCTTCTATTTCGGCTTCATATCTTTCCATCGCTTTACGCATGTTTTCGTTGTGTTCCCTAATTCTCTCTTCAGCTTTTGCTTCATATTCTTTTTCAAGTTCTAAAAATGCTAACCGCATGTTTTCACAATTTTTTGAAGTTCCTGCGAATCCACATTTCGCATCCCACTCGAAGCGTAAATTTTTATCTTTTTTAAATTCTGCAACGCTATAGGTTTTTTCACATCCAGCTGTGATGAGCCCTGTGCAAAGTAGCAATGTTGTTATGAGAACTTTATTCATTATTTATTGTCCTGTTGTTGTTTAGCTTTAGCGCGCTCTTTTGTTTCTTGTTCCTCTCGTCTTTTATTTATTTTCTCTAGAGCTTTATTATAATTTTCATCAATTCTTTTACGTTCTTCAGTTTCAAGTTCCTTCGCTGCTTGTCGCACATTTTGACAATTTTTCGAATTATCAGAAGCTCCACACTTCCATTGAAACTCTCTTATTAAGCTTTCATTTTTTTTTAATTCTTCTACGCTGTAGGTTTTTTCACATCCAGCTGTGATGAGCCCTGTGCCAAGCAGCAATGTTGTTGTGAGAACTTTATTCATTATTTATTGTCCTGTTTCTTTTCAGATTCTTGTTTATCGTCATTTGTAGAGCCAGTTCTCCCCCATCCCCATGTTGGAAGACTCTCACGATAAGCTTGCTCTGCGTTTTTACAATTTTGCGAATCGAGATCCCCTGATGTCATACATTTCATTTTCCATTTTTCATATAATTTGTAATCTTTCTTAAATTCTTCTACGCTATGGGTTTTTTCACATCCAGCCGCGAGAAGCGTTGTGCAAAGTAGCAATGTTGTTATGATGATCTTGTTCATATTCAAGCCCCTCTTTTTTCTTGTTTATTGACCACCGAGTTTTTTGGCATAATCTGCATATCGCGCTGCAAATTCTTCGTAAGCTCGTTGTTCGGCAGCTTTGTATTCCGCTTGTTGAATCATCGCGGCGGCTTGCATTTGGAGAACTTGTGTTTGGAGTTTTGCTTGTATTGCTTCTAATTGTGCTTGAATGCCTTGAATTTTACCGGCATCTTCAGTACTTCCAAGTTCGTCAAGGAGCTTGGTAATGTTTTTTTGTGTTTCACTGGCTTCTTCGTAGACGTCTTGGCCTTTAGCTGCCTGTCCTACCGTGTCCTGTTCGGCTTTTTTTACTTCTTGTGCGTAAAAAGCATCCACTGCCTCTTTTGATCCAGCACCCCCTGAGGGCTCTTTGTATTTAAGTTCTTCTTGCCATTTTTGCGTGTTTTTGCTGCCGCCACCGCCACCGCCGCCACCGCCACTGCCCATTGATTGTTGAAAGTGGTTGAAATCTGAAGGGAGGGCGCCACTGCTCCCTTGCTTGTTAAACATCTCTTTCAATCCCGAAATGTCAGGCTTGACATTTAGGGAGTTATATAATTGTTTCGCTTGATCGAGTTGGCTCTTTAATTGCTCAAGCTGTTGTTTGCCTTGTTGAATTTGTTCTTGCAATTTGCCAAGCTGTTGTGTGCCTTGCTGGACTTGTTTCATTATTTGTCCAACAGCTGTGGGATCAAATACCACGATGGCAAAGGCATTTGTTTGAAAGCCAAATGAAGCTGCATAGACGGCTGTTGCCAATAAAAGTTTTTTCATTGTTTTGACCTTT
>NZ_JBHIQF010000020.1:0-10273 GCF_042196445.1 Bartonella sp. AP11XZML | reverse complement strand
GCAATGATGTCTTCAAGATAAGGCGCTATACGCTCCATATCCCAAGACGTGGTCAAAAAGACTTTTGCCATTACCCTCTGCCTAAAGGACGTAAATCCACATTAAACCCTGTGATATGGTTCCAATGAACGCCTTCAGGAATACGCAATTTAAAGCGGTGATAACGATTGCGCGAACGACCATGATAAGCACCCGTAAGATAAGAACACACCCTCTCCTTATGCCATGTGATCGGCGTCTGATCATTACGAAGCCGACGTTCCCCTATGCTTAAAAGTCCTTCCGTCGTATCCACCTCTGCAAACATTTTCGTGATAAAGTTAAAACTTCCATCTGGTGCTCCCATTTCTTGCGAAACAACCGTTGCCTCCATCGGTGCTCCCGTAAACATAACAAGTCTATTTTCATCATCAAAAGCACCAAGCATTGGAGCGCCACTTTGCCAACGAGGGCTGTCTAAAGAAGCCGGCAAGGACTCAAGATTGATCGAAATCTCATCTAACTGTTCTAAAGTATACCCTGTCGTAAACACTGGAAACAACGTGAAAGGTTTTCCCTGTAGCGTCGACCATTTCTGCAAGCCCCAATCATAGACAAAGGTCGTTTGCTCGTTATTGCCTCTCTTTATGGACCAGTAAATCCGGTTATCAATGGGATCTATAACCCCTTGCATCTCATCAAGAGCAAACTTATCAAATGTTTTAAAAACCGTTCTATCAACCTTTTCAAAACCTATCGGTAAAAGTTGACCATCCAAACTCATCTGATAAAAACCACCATCACCTGCAAAAAAAGCATCACTCCCTCGACACGCTATAGAGGCTGCACTGCGCGCTCCACGCTTGTCTTGGATCTTTTGAAAAGCAAACGGGCTCTTGGAACCTAACGTCAAAGAACCAGCATAAATAGCAGAACGAAGAAAAATAAGGGGATTGGTTGTTTCTGTTGCCCCCTGCACATATTCTCCATCTTGGAAATCCATATAACCACTAACATTATATTGAGTCTCCCATAGNCTTGGAAATCCATATAACCACTAACATTATATTGAGTCTCCCATAGAGTTTCATCGCCTTCTCCAGACCAATGAATGCGATTGGGATTATCTGTCAATTGCATCAAACAAACAAAAGGTCCCCAAACTTTGACCAATCCTGCTTTCGGTGGATTGCCTTCTAAATCTTCAAACCGTTCAGAACTAAGAACCTTGAAAACTTGCGGTTTATCATTTTTATTCACCGCAATAACCATGTTTTTAAAAAGAGCAAACGACCATTTATTCTCTTCATGCGCATGATAAGTCACACCACTTTGACTTATGTCCTTCCAACCCTTCGTTTGACTATCATAACTGTAAAGCTTTTGCTTGCCTCCTACGATTATCTTAACACCATTACCGCTTCTAAAGGCGATTGAACCCAAGGGCTTTTCTTCCAAAGGATTAGAAACAACCATTGCACTAGGCATGGGTATGTAACCACCATCTGCCGGTAAAACATTCACAAGGCTATCCGTAAAACTGCCGTTGACAACCGCAACATCCGGTCTGTAATCGGCAATGGGAAAATAAACCATGCTAAAAATCCGTTGGTATTATTCTAGTCACGTTATGACGTTGAGACGTCTCTGCACGCAATTCATGCAACTGTTCGTTAAAGTCATTGTACGCTGCCGTTGCACAATCGGGTTCTTTAAGAATATTCTTGTACAGTTCATATTTTGCACGCGCCTTAATCAAATCAAACGCGTGCACAAACCATGGATGCTCCTCATCAACACTCTCTATCTCTGATAAACGCAATGGAGAGAGAATGAGTTGAATCTGATAGGCTCTATCCGGCGTGGGATAAAGATGTAATTTCCTATCAAAATAACTGTAACAAACCGGCGTTCCTTGCTGCTCTGATGATAACAAAGGCTCTAAAGAAACATGGTCCTTACACTCCAATGCAAACTTATGATGTTGATCAGAACTCAGATAAACGTTTTTGATTTTAACAGCACTTTCGATATGGCTGGTAGTGCTTGCATCATAAACACCTTGTCCCGCCCGTGTCTCAAACACCACATCACGGCTTTCGTTAAAGTAAAAGGTCTCCCGTTCACAAAAACGAATGGCTGCAAAAATGCTTTCTTGGATTTGTTGAACATACTCATCGGCTATGTCATCAATCTCATCTTGAATAACCGACACTAAGTGCGAAAGTGTTCTCTTATGACGATAAACATCTCGCTTTACTGGTATCGGTCCTCCGGTCTTAACCCGAATATAATGACGTGTCATCAAAATACCTCTCAGTAAAAATTATTACTATTGATATTATATATATTGTGTAGTATAGTGCACTGATGGTAGCGATAATAAAAACAACAGATGAATTCGATAACTGGTTAGAAAAACTTAAAGACAGAAAAGCTGCTAATATAATTCTTGCAAGGCTTCATAGAATTCGTTCAGGGCTTTTGGGTGATGCAAAGTTTTTTAATGGTATAGGTGAATTACGTATCCACTATGGTGCTGGTTACCGAATTTATTTTACAAAAAAAGGCGATAAAATCATTATATTGCTTTGTGGTGGTGACAAATCCACACAATCCAGTGATATTCAAAAAGCCTTATCTCTTTTAGAGGATCTTAAAAATGAAATTGAAAACCTTTAACTTTGAAAAACACCTCACAACACCAGAATCTCAAGAAGTCTTTTTAAATGAAGCCTTTAAAACTGGTGATGCCTCTCATATAGCGGATGCCCTTGGTATTGTTGCTAGAGCACAAAATATGAGTGCCTTAGCAAAAGAAACCAATCGCGAACGCAGTGGATTATACCGCTCTTTAAGCAAAACAGGTGATCCTAAACTTTCTACCTTAGTCGCTGTCTTATCTGCCCTTAATTTACAACTCTCTGTACAATCTGCTCCATAAATCGTGAGGGGAATTAAGCCTTCCCCTATACCTCTCAACGATTGGTCACGAATTGCACGACCACAACACACTCACCAGCCGCGGTTGTTTTATCCCGTGTTGCATAAAGCGTAAGCTCTTGATCTTCTGGAACAAACTCTTTTTGGTTGGTTGATGTAAAATCTTGAGTGCTTTGGGTTTTGATATCCTTTTCACTAAACTCATTACCACCATAGGTGCTGCCTATCTTTAATTTCGCATCCGAAAACGCTGTCTTCACAAACGCTTTAATCGAAAGGATCATTGCACCACGCGGTAAAGTCCCGATTTTGCGCGTCAAATGCTTATCTTTATGCGAGATATTCAAGCGAAAAAAACTCACTTGTTGCGTAACCAAATTTCTCCCTTGTAGGGGCTGTGGTAATCCTTCTGCCATGTTTTATTTCCTTTCTTTGAAAATTAAGAAGGCTTTTCGCCTGTGCAAGTTGAAACAACAACGGTTCCGAAATCTTGCGCATGTTGTCCTCTTCCAGGCATTTGGAAACGTGTTTTCTTCATGCCTATGATTGTCTTAGCTGCAACACCATATACTCGTTGATAATCATCAAGCTCTTCAACCAACTTATAGCGCATGTCTTGATTTTCTGCTCCAAAGGCAAGCATCACACTTTGTGCACCCAGTAATACAGCACGTCGGACATTTTCTTCAACACTACCATCGGATTTAACACCATGGGTTACATGTTCGGATTCTCGTAAAATCACACCATTATACATGCCTAAAGAGCCATCAAAAATCGGGTTCTTCGCGCGCGAACCTGAATAAACTGCCTTTTGTATATCAAGCCACTGACCAGTATCGGTATTGGTACGCAATTGCATAACTTGTATGGGATGAAGATACATGACGTAAACATTCGAACCACCAACACGTACTGGTCTGATTTTGGGGTTAGCCAACTTTGCAACTTTAACAGCTTCATCTATGAGCTTCAAACTAAAGCTATGTTTGGCTAACTCTTTAACATCTTCATCCTTAGTTTTACCATCTGGTCGCACAATGCGCTTACTGCTTGGTGTCAATGGTGCATTAAAACCATAATACAATTCATCAAGTTCAACTTCACGTCCTTCAAACTTTATTGTAGGCGCTGTATATCCGCAAACTTGAAGAAAAAACATCAAACTCAAACGGTCTGCAAACCAATCAACCAATGCCTTATGTGCTTCGTCGCGTAAACTAAACAAAATACGTTGTTGATCAATCGTACCTTTATTTTTTGTTGAAACAGCGTTATTAAGTTCATTGATATATAATTTATCATGGAGAAATTGGAGCGCTTCTTCATTGCCTTTAAGCGTTTCACCCTCGCTTACACCACGCCCCATAATCTGTGCTCGTAAGCTAAACGTAACACAATCTCCGCCTTCTTTCCTAAGTTCATTTTTGACTTGAATGATACTATTGGAGCCTTCTCCCATTAACGGTTCAATATCAAGCGCTTTAGACGCTTCATAATTTAATCTCTTTGACCAAGCTTTCACCGCTTGAGCATCATTAATAGGTATACGTGTTATTGCCATTGATTTTACCTTTCTTTGCTATAAAAAAACCGGCTTAAAGCCGGCAAAAACCCGCATTAAAAGCGGATTACGTTATGCACCTAGACTATAATCAGCCATCGCGCCCCATTAACTTATCAAAAATGATTTGATTCTTAGGATTGCTATACCATTCTCCAAATTCTTTATCAGACATATTTCCAATAGATTCTAAAGTCATAGGACCCGTCACGCCCCCTCCTCCAGATGCTGTTAAGGTTCTCGCAGAATTCTGACGGCTTTGAAGTGCTGCAACTTGATTATTCGCTTGCACTGCTTGGTTCTGATAGCCAAGGTTTTGCGCTATTCTATAAATTTCTTCTGCCGGATTGAGATCTCTTTGTGCACAAGTCGCTACAATCGTACGCAATTCATTCCTTATGATCTCAGAAATTGTGTTTGGATCTGCATACTCAGGATAAAGTGACGACCAAGAACTCAATTCCTTCGCACGCTTCTCATAAAGAAAATTTGCCGCGTCACCAAAATCACTGGATTTATTTTGAAACGACTTAACAGAATTGTTGAAAAACTGACCAAGACGTATATCATGCTGCTGCTGTTCCTCAGCTTGTCTTAGCGCTTCTTTCTGTTCCCTAATATACGCATCCTGCTCTCGAATCTTTTTTCCCATCCAACTCATATAGCCAATAATGTCTTGTGTAGGGTCTGGGGGTGCATTTTCACCTTCAACCATTGGCGTCTGGGACTGGGGTTCATAAAGCTTGACAAGCGCTTCACGAGCTTGTTTGGCTTGTTGCTCCATACGCTGCTGTTCTATACTAGGAACAATCTCTGAAGGCTTTTCAACGGGCTGTGCAACCGGCTCTGGAGACGTAATGTCATCATTATCAATCGTTTCACCATCATAAGTGCCGGCATCAAAAGAGCTCTCATCATCAAAGACCGGTGCTCCAACTCTGTAATCTTCATTCATAGCTTCGTTCATTTCTGCATTCATTCTCTAACCTCTCTCAAATGCTTCTTCCTCTGTATGTTGCCGCTCTTTCACGCATGATTTGATTTTGCGCTCGTTCATTAAGAATACGCTCCCGTTCAAGCTCATGCTTCTGTTGCATCAATTCAGCTTCCAATTCTGCTCTCTTTTGACGCATAACCAATTCAATCTGCTTGCCTTGTAAATCCATCTGTTGCATCTGACTTTTAGCCGCAATATCTTGCTGCTTTTCCTGCAACTTCATTTCTTGTTCCGGATTCATTTGCTGTTGTTGGGCTTGTTGTGCCATTTGCTGCTGTTGCATCTTCTCACTCACACGATTAAGCAATGACGCAGGCAATGGAGAATAACGAAGTAGATCAAGCATAATATCCGGCGTAATCGCATTTTGAAGCAATGGGAGCAGCTGTGTGATGATACCAAAGGTGCGCTCTTTCTCATTCGGGCTGGTTGGAGCATCATCGACAACAATGTCATACTCGACACTCGTTACTTCTTCACGCGTCAATGGAATATATTGCGCATTCTCTTCACCAGATATCCGTACCAAACGACCATCGGACAAGTAATTCTGTATCAAGTGCAAAATAATCTTACCCTGCCGCTTGCGGTACAAACGTAAACCATCAAACAGACAAGCAAGCAGATTTAAACTGGATTGGCGTCGTTGTGCCTCCAAAATACCCGCTTGTGTCACTTCCCTTGTACCAATGAATTCGGGTGATAAACCCGTCACCTGATTAATTGCTTCCTTAGCTTCATTAAACAGTTGGAAAAAGCCTTGTGGAAACTGTGCTACAGGCTTTGGTTGTATTTTACCACCTGCCAATGCGTTAGGTTTAACCCATGTAATACTGTCTGATCGGCTTAAACTTTTTGCTGCTTCTCTCTCATCCTTAAATGCACCACTCTCTGCCATTATCCCGCCTTTGGATTGGCTATTAAGGATATACATCACTTGACTAAAGTACTTATTCGCCCACCGTTGTGGGTCTTTTGTAGGACGCACAACCCCATAAAATTGCCGTTCTATCTTGTCAAAATACCCCGTTATACACTCCCAACCCAATTGACCCGCTGGAACCAAAGGTTGATCAGGGGATTCAAGCAATTTCCTCCCTAAAAAAGCACGCCTTACAACCTTTTTATTAAAAGCCGCCCCTTGAATATTAGGCATCATACATTGAAGCTGTTTAAATTCTTCCTCGCTATAATCACGAAATTCTCCAGTGCTTAAATCGGGCGCTTTGTAATATCGCTCGCTTTCAAACCAACGGCATTCAACAAGTGTAACCATCCGACGACCGTTTTCAACATCAATGCCCTTCTCATCATTATAAGCTTCAAGATCATTATGATGAATGCCCTCATAAGCAACCCCATCACGCGCCCAATCCGCACTCAGCTCTGTCCAATGAGATTTTGGAAACATCTGCTTGGCTACTTCCAAGGGCTTGCGGTCTACATACCACATGCGTTGTGCATCGGTTAAATTCGGTTGCACTGCCGCACTATCCCAGACCATTTTCAGTGGGTCTAAACGCGTAATTACCGGTTCACCATCAAGACTGTTTTCATAATCAAGGCGGGTATCAGTCCACCCCATGCCGCAGATAACCGCATCTTGGAAAGCATCACTATCAGCGTATTCTGCATGCGCCATGTCCCGAAACCATTCTGCCGCACCGGTAAGCAATTCACTAGGCAATGCCTTCCCTACTTGACGGGGAATAAACTGCACTTCTCGTTTATTGTTACGCTCTGAACCCACAACGGCATTAACCAATGGTGCAATACGATTAAACGTCATAACGGGGCGGCGTTGCTCTTTTAACGCCGCTAAATCAGCCTCATTCCACTGATCACCATTGTAAAATCGAAAATCCTCTCTTGCATGTTCGCGCCATTTATTCACATGCTCCACATCTTCTTTGTACCAGCTGACAAGCTTGCGAAATAAGCCTTCTGTCGACAAATCTGATGCGTTACTTTCTTTCTCTAAATGCTCTTCATCATACATCATTCTGCCATCCATGACGTGCTTTCATAAGTTTCTCTACCGCTATAAGCTGGTCGCTTTTGTATCGTCGGAGGTTCTTCATAAGCCACGCACATCAATCCAAAGGCATCTGCTCCATGACTGGACCAATCATGCTCTGCTCCCAAGCCAATATTGCGCTTCTCATCCCATTTCTCATGATACCAATTCAGTGCTTTACGACCCGCTACGGTTGTCTCTTCGTTAAACCATACTGAAGGTAAAATACGTCGCACCGCCTCTATTCGCATCTTAACAGCACCTGCCCCTTGATTAGGAATGACTTGCGTTTCAAAACCCGCATCATTTAAAGCACTCTCAAAACTCACATTGTGTACACGGTCTCTTGTTGCACCATCATGGGGGAGAACCATCAATGCCTTCTCATAGCCATTCTGACGTAACCAACCGATATGTTCCGATAAAGGCTGCCCCTGTGCTTCGTAATAATTAAGCACTCTAATTTCTCGCCCCACAAACTGTGCTATCCATATCGCCGTGGCATCTGCCTTGGCGCCTGTCCCCCCAATGTCCCAAAAAGCACGTATTTGCATTAAAGGGTCACGAGCAACACGCCCTATCCGCCCCTCCTGCTCGGCTGCCAACATCTCTTTCTGATAATAAGCGCCTTGAACCGCTGTAAGATAAGCCCCTTCCCAGATATGCTTATAGGTCTCTGGACGGTTTCTCAGATCATCAAGCCGCGCTTCATTCAAGATCTTGGGAAACTTCGGATTGTCTGACCAATTGATCTCTACACGCTTAATGGCTTCATTGTCTGAAAAGCGAAACCGCTTCTCAACGGGGGCATTCTCTCGCAACGGGTTCCATGTCACCCATAACTCTGCTCGCCACCCCTCGCCCTCTTCACGCAAAGTCGGTATAAGCGTCTGCCAAGCCGTCTCTGTAACGGGCTCTGCCTCATCAACCCAACAAAGCAAAATACGCCCCATCGATTTAATGCTCGCAATATTACGGTCCAGACCAGAAAACTGAAAGGCTACGCGACCATCTATCGACTTAATCGAAGATTCCCCAACCTTGTAATAGTCCTTTAAAAAGTCGTGCGCTTCAATGGCGCGCTTAATCTCCTCCAATGAACTTTCTGCCAAAGAATTCTGAAACTGACGTGCACAAAGAATGGTCCCCGATATCCCCTGCATACCAAATTGATAGCCTTTTAAAGCAGCCATCAAGGCAAATGATCTTGTCTTCCCAGACCCTCGTCCACCCCAAGCCGCTCGTACCAAAGCGTCTCCTGTAAAAATCGGTATAAGTTTTGGTACAATCTTAATCTGTCTTGTCGTCATTCATTGTTAAAGGAGCAATTTCTACACGCGTTATGATCTTAATGGCTCCCCCATCTTCACCTGTTACCTGTAAAGGCAACACCTTACCAAGCAACGCTAAATAAGCAGCGGGGCATTCCATAGCCTGCTTTTCCAAATAAGAGATCAAACCATCCTTGCCAATTTTATTCCCAGCATTCTCAGCAGCCTTAACCACTGCTTCTTTTAAAATGCGCGTCATCTTATTCGGAACGCCTTTGACACGCCCTTGACCTGCCTTTGGGGGTATACGCTTTTTAATGGGTTGTGGAGCCTGCTGTGTATTTTCTGATGTCATAAAATACGCCCTCCAGATAATAAAAAACCCCGCAAATGCGGGGATTCCAAACTGCACTGCCTCTCGTCTAGACACAATACGACAAGTGCCGTATTTGTCATTAAATACGATTTGCTACACTTTGTCAACACTAAAATAACACATATTGATAATTTCAAAGTGAATCAGTTAAACAGATAAAGTGCACATTAAGGTAGACATATAAGGTAGAAATGATGTTTATAAAAAAATCTTTATTTAGAAGCGTATTAATTATCGCACTTTTTACAACGTGTTTTATATCCACTTCAAATGGATATGCTAATTCTGAAGAATCTTCTTCATTTTTTAATAAGTTATTCTGTTCAAAAGTAACCACAGAATTAAAAACCGAACTTCATAATCACCTAATTCATGGAAACGAATGGTGGGAAAAAAGATTCAAAGAAATTAGAATGATAGAAGAAGTATATTTCTTGCATAACATGTCGACTTTATCAAAAGAACGTTTTGAACAACATGTAAATATGATAAGAGAATGGCATGATATACTGTGGGAAAGAAACAATAGTTTTAGCGATTTAACCGGCAGTATGCTACAAAAAATAAGTGCAATAGAGGATCTAAATAAAGCAAAACAATCTAAGAACCATATGGAGGAATCAGAAATTCTGAAAGCCCTTCCTATAATTGAAAAGCGGATAATTGAAAATAAAAGAAAACTTCATAAACTAGATTATGAAAGTGAAGCGTTATATAAGTTTATCATTCACTTTTATTGATAGTTACATAATTTTGCGAAAAATACTTTTGAAGCGCATTAAGAGCAACCTTTAGCGAACTCACAAGATGTAGTAATTCTTGATCTTCTATAACGAGGTACTGTAGCGCAGCGTGAAGATTGTACTGTCTATAAAGGCATTGTGCTTCTTTTAATGTCTCTTGTACGGCTTGATAGTGATTTGTTGCTTTTTGAACCCATTGTTCAAAGCTATCTGGATCTGAATTTGTAGACACATCATCATAAATTGCATTAGGCAAGCCTTTTGCGCAAAGGTAATTATTCCTTATCTGTAGATATTGCTGGGCGGCATCATGTTGCTCTTGTGTAAGCACGCCTTGCAAACAAAGCCGCCCGATATAGGTACCAGAAAGTGGATTTTTTGCC
>NZ_JBHIQF010000019.1:0-114464 GCF_042196445.1 Bartonella sp. AP11XZML | reverse complement strand
GTGGTCATGAATCCCATAAGTTCCCATACCTGTCTTGGAGATGCGGGTCCAAAATGCCAAAAAAGGTATGGCTCATCTCATCGTGAACAAAATAAGAAAAAAATCTTGGTATTAGTTTTCAGGAAGATATTGTTAATTGTGATGACAACGATGCTGTTAAGCAGCGTATAGGATTGATCAATGGTTATTTGAAGTCAGTAGTGAAAGAAGGTTGGGTGGATATTACTGAAGGGAAGAGCCTTTTTGATGATTGTATAATAGAAAAATCTAATAGTGGTTTTGTAGATTATTGTTTACAAATTAAATAAAGCAAATAACCTCTTTTTTATTTACATGAGAGAAGTAAAGGGTTTCGTTGGTTTTTTTGTTTTAAAGTCCTTACAGAAGTTCGCAGGCATAGAAGCAAAAATGGAATAATTTTTTTATTGGATGAGCCAGCAAATAATTTACATATTCATCCACAGAGAAAAATATTAAGCTCCTTACAAACTTTATCGAGCATAAAGGGCAATAAAGTAATTTATTCGACGCATTCCCCTTATCTTATTAACGACGATAATTTGGATAATTTGTTTACCGTACGTAATGAAGCAAATGATTTTGAAGCGCCTCGAATTGTTTGTGAAAGATTTCTGGAATTAACTACATCTCCTGAAGAAACTGTGAGGGCTGTTGAGCCTATTGTTCAAAAAACATGGATTACACACCTTGGAACAGGAGCTGATTGGATTATAAAAAAATTTAATGGAGTTGCTGCTAATGCAAAGAAAGTAAATCACATTGCTGATTGCGTGAAACATATTATTGGTGGATAATTTTCTCAGTTTATGCCGTAAAGCTTATACCCTTACGCGTTTTATTTAAATGCTAACACCCTTTGGTAAAATTTTACGGAAACTTCGCATTGATCACTCCGAACGCCTCTTAGATATGGCTAAGAAATTAGACATATCTGTAGGATTTTTATCTTCTGTCGAGATTAGCAAAAAATCTGTTCCTGTAGGGCTGGAGGAAAAGATCATAGAGCTTTATGGTTTAGATCAAGAGGCAGCAGAAATTTTGAGAAGAGAATCGGATGCTTGTTGTAAAAGTTTCACTATAAAGTCTTCTGATACATTTAGATGTGAAGCTGTTGGTATGTTTGCTAGACTGATAAACATTATTTCACAAGAAAAGATTTAGAACTATTAAAAAATTGTTAGAGAAAGCTGGCAAAAAGAATACGCTTTGTAAAGGAAATAGTGAAAACCCTATTCCCCTAACTTTATTAAGGCATCCCTCGCAGCAAAAAAGATATGAATTTCAAAAACTTAATAGGAATATAAAGCTATATGGTGGGCGATGAGAGACTCGAACTCCCGACATCCTCGGTGTAAACGAGGCGCTCTACCAGCTGAGCTAATCGCCCAATGCAATGATCAGCAATTGAATGGAAACTATTTAAGGAAGAATTTTTCTAAACGCAAGAATAAAGATGGGATTTGATAATTTTTTTTAAAAATGCAGAATCCTTCTTGACATAAACGCATGAACCCCTTACACGACCGCTTGTACCAAATTAAATTGGTTCGAAAAAAATGCGCGGGTGTAGCTCAGTTGGTTAGAGTGCTGGCCTGTCACGCCGGAGGTCGCGGGTTCGAGCCCCGTCACTCGCGCCATTTCGTGATTCCTTATGAAATTTCCTTTTTAAAATATCCATATGCTATGAGTAATGTGGTGGAGTGTTTGATTGGGAATAGATATGTTTTTTCTTTCTTTTTATATGGTTTATAAGAATAGGGCTTGCGTCTTTCTTTGCTCTGCGTTACCTATGCCGATAAGAAAAGTATCGCTCTGTATGCCTTTGAAGCAGTATGAATAGAGTTAATAGAGCGATTGTTAAATTTGTCTGTTTGGTCTCGCAATATTGAATCATTGTGTTAAACTCAGGCATTTCGTTATGATGGAAGAGGGTTATGGCTTATTTATTGAGCTCTTATTTACCAGTCTTGATTTTCATTATTATATCAGCGGTTATTGCTGGAGTTTTGTTGATTACACCTTACATTGTAGCATATCGTTCCCCCGATCCTGAAAAATTATCGGCTTATGAATGTGGGTTTAATTCATTTAGTGATGCACGCATGAAGTTTGATATTCGTTTCTATTTGGTATCAATTTTATTTATTATTTTTGATCTTGAAGTTGCATTTCTTTTTCCTTGGGCTGTTTCATTCGAATCAATAGGTATGTTTGGCTTTTGGTCGATGATTGTGTTTTTAGCGATTTTGACTATTGGATTTATATATGAATGGAAAAAAGGAGCCCTTGAATGGAATTAAGATCTAATAATTCAACGATTGAGGCTCCAAAACCAAAAGGAATCATTGATCCCAATACTGGTGGGCTGATAGGATCTGATGATAAGTTTTTTCGTGATATCAATGCTGAATTATCAGATAAGGGTTTTTTAGTTACCTCGGCAGATGCTTTGATTACTTGGGCACGTACCGGTTCTTTAATGTGGATGAGTTTTGGTTTGGCTTGTTGTGCTATCGAAATGATGCAATGCTCAATGCCTCATTATGATAATGAGCGTTTTGGATATGCACCACGAGCTTCACCCCGCCAGTCAGATGTGATGGTGGTGGCAGGTACTCTGACAAATAAGATGGCTCCTGCTTTAAGAAAAGTGTACGATCAGATGCCAGAGCCACGTTATGTGATTTCTATGGGATCATGTGCAAACGGTGGGGGATATTATCATTATTCCTATTCAGTAGTGCGGGGATGTGATCGTATCGTGCCTGTCGATATATATGTCCCAGGGTGTCCACCTACAGCAGAGGCATTATTATACGGCATATTGTTGCTACAGAAAAAAATCCGTCGTACCGGATCCATAGAGCGATAGAGAGTTTTCTTGTCATGGTGGATGAAACATTGGTTGAGCTTGCTGCTTATTTGGAAAACAAATTAAAAAATAAGCTTGAAGAGACTGTTCTTGCTTTTGGTGAATTGACCATTGTGGCACGTCTTGATGCAATTATCGATGTCTTAATGTTTGTTCGTGATGATTCTCGCTGTCAATTTATTAATCTTACAGACATTAGTGGTGTGGATTATCCTTCTCGCGATAAGCGCTTTGATGTTTCTTACCAATTGTTATCTCCTCGTGAGAATTTACGCTTACGTGTAAAAGTTCGTACAGATGAAAATACTCCTGTTGCTTCAGCTTGTACGGTTTATCCTGGCGCAGAGTGGTATGAACGTGAAACGTATGATATGTATGGGATTTTATTTTCAGGACATCCGGATTTGAGACGGATTTTAACAGATTATGGGTTTGAAGGATATCCTTTACGCAAAGACTTTCCTGTGACAGGATTTGTTGAATGCCGTTATGATAATGAAGCAAAGAGGGTGATTTATGAGCCTGTTGTTTTGCGCCAAGAGATGCGTAATTTTGATTTTCTTTCTCCTTGGGAAGGAGGACAGTATACTTTGCCATGTGATGGGAAAGCAGATGAAAAAAAATAATATTGGTTTTGATAAGGCATTATATTAGGGTACTGTATTTCTTAAATAATTAAATATTTTTTAGCGTGATAGATTTTTTTGATATTTGATATGAAGTTTTTTAAAAAGCAAGGGGTTGATTGTGGCTGAGGTCAATGTTCGAAACTTTAATATCAATTTTGGTCCGCAGCATCCTGCCGCGCATGGGGTTTTGCGCATGGTTCTGGAGCTGGATGGTGAAGTTGTTGAGCGTGTAGATCCACATATTGGGTTGTTGCATCGCGGTACTGAAAAATTAATGGAAACAAAGACTTATCTCCAAGCTGGTCCTTATCTAGATCGTTTGGATTATGTTGCTCCTATGAATCAGGAACATGCTTTTGTTCTTGCTATTGAAAAGTTATTAGATATAAAAGTTCCTAAAAGAGGGCAATTAATACGTGTTTTGTTTTCTGAAATTGGGCGTATTCTTAATCATTTGCTTAATGTAACGACACAGGCAATGGATGTTGGTGCTTTAACACCACCGCTTTGGGGATTTGAGCAACGTGAAAGATTGATGATTTTTTATGAGCGTGCCTGTGGTGCTCGTCTTCATGCAAATTATTTTCGTCCTGGTGGCGTGCATCAAGATTTACCAGAATCTTTAGTTGAAGATATTGGTGATTTTATTGATCCATTTCTTATTTCTCTCGGAAAACTTGATGCGCTTGTGACCCCAAATCGGATTTTTAAGCAGCGTAATGTGGATATTGGCGTTGTAAGTATTGATGAAGCTTGGGCACGCGGTTTTTCTGGGGTTATGATTCGTGGAGCTGGTGTTCCATGGGATTTGCGTAAAAGTCAGCCTTATGAATGTTACGATGAAATGGAATTCGATATTCCTATAGGTAAAAATAGCGATTGTTATGATCGCTATCTTATTCGTATGGAAGAAATGCGTCAATCAGCGAAAATTATGCGCCAATGTGTGGAGCGTTTACTGAGTACTGAAAAAAATGGACCAGTTTCGAGCTTGGATCGCAAAATTGTACCACCGACGCGGAGTGAAATGAAAAGCTCGATGGAAGCACTGATTCATCACTTTAAACTCTATACGGAAGGTTTTCATACACCTCCTGGAGAAGTATATGTTGCTGTGGAAGCTCCGAAGGGTGAGTTTGGTGTTTATCTTGTTTCTGATGGAACCAATAAGCCTTATCGTGTCAAGTTGCGTGCTCCTGGGTTTGCTCATCTCCAAGCTATGGATTTTTTAACCAGAGGTCATATGTTAGCAGATGCTACAGCTATTTTGGGTTCGATTGATATTGTTTTTGGGGAGGTTGATCGCTAATGTCCGTACGCCGTCTTGCAGATGATGTTTATCAGCCGGCTGAGTTTTCTTTTACAAAAGAAAATCAGATATGGGTAAAAAATACCATAAAAAAATATCCTGCAGGGCGTCAGCAGTCTGCTGTAATTCCATTATTAATGCGTGCTCAAGAGCAAGATGGTTGGGTGACACGTGCAGCGATTGAGCATATTGCTCAGATTCTTTCCATGGCTTATATCCGTGTCTTAGAAGTTGCTACTTTTTATACTCAGTTTCAGCTTAAGCCTGTTGGAACAAAAGCGCATATTCAAGTTTGTGGTACAACGCCTTGTATGTTACGTGGTTCTGACGAATTGATTAAAGTTTGTCAGAAAAAAATTCATCATGAACCTTTTGCGACCAATCAGAATGGAACCTTATCATGGGAAGAGGTAGAGTGTCTTGGTGCTTGTGTGAATGCTCCGATGGTTATGATTTTTAAAGATACTTATGAAGATCTTACAGCTGAACGCCTTGAAGAAATTATTGATGCATTTGCAGCAGGTAAGGGTTCTGAGATAGCGGTTGGTCCGCAAAATAGTCGTAAATCGTCGGAACCGATTAGTGGTTTAACTTCTCTTATTGATGATGAGAAAGAAAAAAAGATCTCTCAAGTCTTTACCAAAAAAGGATAAGGAAAGAATGGGGAACATAATTAAGTATTTTTCTTGAGAAAATATTTTATTATTCTACCCATGATGGCAACATTTAACGAAAAGTAAGAAATCTTGAAAAGATATTTAAAAATTGCATTTGAGGAAAAGCGGAAAATGCTATGGGTAATAGAAAAAAAGGTGGGGTATGCTAGCTGATAAAGATCGTATCTTCACCAATATTTATGGTTTAAAAGACAAATCATTAAAGGCTGCGATGTTGCGTGGGCATTGGAATGGTCTGAAAGAAATGATTGACAAAGGTCGTGATTGGATCATTGATGAAGTGAAGGCATCGGGTTTACGCGGTCGTGGTGGTGCTGGTTTTCCTACTGGAATGAAGTGGTCCTTTATGCCAAAGCAGAATGATGGGCGTCCTCATTATTTGGTTGTCAATGCCGATGAATCTGAACCTGGAACTTGTAAAGACCGTGATATTTTACGTCATGACCCCCACACTTTGATTGAAGGATGTGCAATCGCTACTTTTGCTATGGGAGCCAATGTTGCTTTTATTTATATTCGTGGTGAATATATTCGTGAACGTGAAGCGCTTCAAGCTGCCGTTGATGAATGCTATGATGCGGGTTTACTTGGCAAAAAAACGAAATATGGGCATGCTTGTGATATTGTTATTCATCATGGAGCGGGTGCTTATATTTGTGGTGAAGAAACAGCTCTTCTTGAAAGTCTTGAGGGAAAAAAGGGACAACCTCGGCTTAAACCACCATTTCCTGCCAATATGGGGATTTATGGCTGTCCAACAACAGTAAATAATGTAGAGTCTATTGCCGTTGTTCCAACGATTTTGCGGCGGGGTGCTTCGTGGTTTTCATCAATCGGACGAGCAAATAATGTTGGAACGAAATTATTTATGGTTTCAGGGCATGTTAATGCACCTTGTACATTTGAAGACGCTCTTGGTGTTTCATTCCGTGAATTAATTGAAAAACATACGGGTGGTGTTCGTGGTGGATGGAATAATCTTTTAGCAGTTATTCCAGGGGGGGCTTCTTGTCCAGTCGTTCGTGGTGAGGATATGATCGATGCGATCATGGATTTTGATGGGATGCGAGATGTCGGGTCTTCTTTTGGCACAGGGGGAATGATTGTTATGGATAAATCAACCGATATTATCAAGGCAATTTGGCGTATAGCTGCTTTTTTCAAGCACGAGAGTTGTGGTCAGTGTACACCGTGTCGTGAGGGGACGGGATGGATGATGCGTCTTTTAGGGCGTATGGTTGAGGGAAGAGCGCAAAAACGCGAGATTGATCTTTTGTTTGAAGTGTCTAAACAGGTTGAAGGACACACTATTTGTGCGCTTGGTGATGCTGCCGCATGGCCTGTACAGGGGTTGATACGTAATTTTCGTCCAGAAATCGAGCGTAGAATTGATGAATACACGCGAAATGTAGTCCAAAGCAAAAATATTGCTTTAGAAGCGGTTTAATAAAGGATTTTGTTCTAAGAGCGACCGAATGCAAATTTTAAGTGGGTTATCCGCAGGTTGGATGGGTGATGATAAATATTAAAGTTGATGGCAAAGAGATTGAAGTTCCTGATTACTACACGTTGCTTCAGGCTGCTGAGGCGGCTGGGGCAGAAATTCCACGTTTTTGTTTTCATGAATCTTTGTCAATTGCTGGAAATTGTCGTATGTGTTTAGTTGAGGTTAAGGGTGGTCCACCAAAACCTCAGGCTTCTTGTGCTATGGGGGTTCGTGATTTACGATTAGGGCCTAACGGTGAGGCACCTGAGATTTTTACCAATACACCGATGGTAAAAAAAGCACGTGAAGGTGTTATGGAATTTCTTCTCATTAATCATCCTTTGGATTGTCCAGTGTGTGATCAAGGGGGAGAGTGTGATCTTCAAGATCAAGCAATGCTTTATGGACGAGATTGTTCTCGTTATACAGAAAATAAACGTGCTGTAGAAGATAAATATATTGGACCTCTTGTCAAAACTGTTATGACACGGTGTATTCATTGTACACGGTGTGTTCGTTTTACAACGGAAGTTGCAGGTATTTCTGAGCTTGGTTTGATCGGTCGTGGTGAAGATGCTGAAATTACGACGTATCTTGAAAAAGCTATGACATCTGAATTACAGGGAAATGTTATTGATCTTTGTCCAGTGGGAGCTCTAACTTCAAAACCTTATGCGTTTCATGCCCGTCCGTGGGAATTGGTAAAAACGGAATCGATTGATGTGATGGATGCGCTTGGTAGTGCTATCCGTATTGATAGCCGCGGCCGTGAAGTTATGCGGATTATGCCGCGTACGAATGAAGATGTAAATGAGGAATGGATCTCTGATAAAACGCGTTTTATTTGGGATGGATTACGGACTCAGCGGCTTGATAAGCCATATGTACGCAAAGATGGAAAGCTTCAACCTGTCAGTTGGACAGAAGCTTTTGCAAAAATTAAAATGGTAATCTCTAAAATTTTTCCAGAAAAAATTGGAGCCATTGCGGGGGATCTTGCTTCTGTTGAAGAAATGTATGCCCTTAAAGCATTATTGAGTTCTTTGGGCTCAACGCTTTTTGATTGTCGTCAAAGAGGGGGGGCTTTATCGCCAGAGTTTGGGCGCTCGAGTTATATTTTTAATCCTACAATTGTAGGTATTGAACAGGCTGATGCACTGCTTATTGTGGGATCTAATCCACGTCATGAAGCAGCTGTTTTAAATGCGCGTATTTTAAAGCGCCAACGGATGGGCAATTTTCCTATTGCATTAATTGGAGAGAAAGTCGATTTACGTTATCCTTATTCTTACCTTGGATCTGGGAGTGATACATTAACGACACTTATTCGTGGAGAGGATGTTTTTTTTAATGTCTTAAAAGAAGCAAAGAGGCCCCTTATTCTTATCGGAGAGGGAGCGGTTTCAGGAAATGAAGGTTTATCTGTTTTAAAAAGTCTTGCTAAATTAGCTGATAGTATTGGTGCTCTTAGTGAGACATGGAATGGGTTTGGGGTTCTTCATAATGCAGCATCGATTGTTGGAGGGTTGGACATAGGCTTTACTTCTAAGCTTGGGGTTGCAAATATACTTAAAACCTGTGAAGTTCTATTTTTGCTTGGTGCTGATGAAGTAGAATTAGCCAATACAAAAGCTTTTACAGTTTATATTGGGAGCCATGGTGATAATGGTGCACATGCTGCTGACGTTATTTTGCCTGCATCTGCTTACACTGAAAAATCAGGGCTTTATGTGAATACAGAAGGACGTGTTCAAATGACAAATCGGGCTGGTTTTGCTCCAGGTGAAGCAAAAGAAGATTGGGCTATTTTGCGTGCTTTATCGGATATTTTAGGACAAAAGCTTCCTTTTGATTCTCTTTCTCAATTAAGGCAATGCTTGTTTAATGATTATCCACACCTTTGTGCTGTTGATGATATAGTGCCTTCTGATATAAGTGGTCTTAAGTCGCTTGGTTCAAAAATGGTTTCTCTCGAGAGTCAAGCATTTACTTCTATGGTTAAAGATTTTTATTTAACAAATCCGATAGCACGTGCTTCTGCTGTTATGGCTGAATGTTCATCTCTTGCAAAAAACCGTGCTACACAAACAGTAAAGTAAGGGCAAAGGAAAAGGAATAATGATGTATGATTTCTTTATGACTTGGCTGTTGCCATTACTCATTATAATCGGAAAAACACTTCTTCTTTTGGTCGTTCTTTTGGTCTTAGTTGCTTATCTTCTTTATGCAGATAGAAAAATTTGGGCAGCGGTACAATTGCGTCGTGGACCAAACGTTGTTGGACCATGGGGTTTGTTACAGTCTTTTGCAGATTTAATTAAATTTGTTGTTAAGGAGCCTATTATCCCTGCAGGTGCAAATAAGGGTGTTTTTCTTTTGGCTCCTTTTGTTTCAGCGACACTTGCTTTATCAACTTGGGCTGTTATTCCTGTCAATGAGGGTTGGGAGGTTGCAAAGATTAATGTTGGCTTGCTTTATATTTTAGCCATTTCATCTCTTGAAGTTTATGGTGTTATTATGGGGGGGTGGGCATCAAATTCAAAATATCCTTTCTTAGGAGCTCTTCGTTCGGCGGCACAAATGGTTTCTTATGAAGTTTCCATTGGTTTTGTGCTTGTGACTGTCATTTTAATAAGTGGTTCGTTAGATCTCACAACAATTGTTTTTAAACAAACGCACGGGCTTGGTACAACTCTTGGTCTTCCTTTTAACAGTTTTCTCGATTGGAATTGGTTGGTCCTTTTTCCAATGTTTATTATATTTTTTATTTCTGCGCTTGCAGAGACAAACCGTCCTCCATTCGATTTGGTGGAAGCAGAATCCGAACTTGTTGCTGGTCATATGGTAGAATATTCTTCAACGCCTTACATGCTCTTCTTTCTAGGTGAATATGTTGCGATTGTTTTAATGTGCGCATTAACAACCATTCTATTTTTAGGCGGTTGGCTGCCTCCCTTAGATGTTTGGTGGCTTAATTGGGTTCCTGGTATCATTTGGTTTGTTTTAAAAGTCTGTTTTGTATTTTTTTGGTTTGCTATGGTTAAAGCATTTGTTCCACGTTATCGCTATGATCAGCTCATGCGGCTTGGTTGGAAGGTTTTTCTTCCTCTCTCACTAGCAATGGTTGTGATAACTGCTGCTTTTTTAAAGTTTACGGATTTCGTTTAAGAGGAGATTTTACGATGTCAGGTTTCATTCAGGCGGCAAAGTCACTTCTTCTATTGGAATTTGTGAGTGCTTTTTTCTTAGCTATGCGCCAATTTTTTTCACCAAAGCCCACGATTAATTATCCTTATGAAAAAGGTTTTGTATCTCAGCGTTTTCGCGGTGAGCATGCATTGCGTCGCTATCCAAATGGTGAAGAACGGTGTATTGCTTGTAAATTATGTGAAGCGATTTGTCCTGCTCAAGCGATTACAATTGAAGCTGGGCCACGGCGCAATGATGGTACACGTAGAACTGTCCGTTATGATATCGATATGGTTAAATGTATTTACTGTGGTTTTTGTCAAGAAGCTTGTCCGGTTGAGGCTATTGTCGAAGGTCCAAATTTTGAGTTTGCGACGGAAACACGTGAAGAACTTTATTATGATAAAGAAAAACTTTTATTGAATGGAGATCGCTGGGAGCGAGAAATTGCTCGAAATATATTGATGGATGCGCCTTATCGTTAAGTGTATCGTTAAATGAGGTGTCGGATATTTTTCCGATAAATTGTAATCTGGTATGAAGTTTATACCAATTGTTTGAATAATTAAGGAGAAGCCTATGCTAACAGATCTAGCGGCGGCATTTTTCTATTTGTTTGCTTTTATTATGCTAACAAGTGCAGTTATTGTTATTACAGCACGCAATCCAGTGCATTCTGTTTTGTTTTTAATCCTCGCATTTTTTAATGCAGCAGCTTTGTTTTTACTTGCAGGAGCAGAGTTTTTAGGGCTTATTCTGCTTGTTGTGTATGTTGGAGCTGTCGCTGTTTTATTTTTATTTGTCGTTATGATGCTTGACGTTGATTTTGCTGAGTTAAAGAGTGGAACTCTTCGGTATGCTCCTATTGGAGCTCTTATTGGTGTTATTATCGCTGTAGAATTGATTGTTGTTTTTATGAGTAGCTATTTTTCTCCAGTCTTGAGAACGCATGTTACGCAACCAATGCCAGATTTAGCGCAGCGAACAAATACACAAGCATTAGGTGATATTCTCTATACGGATTATGTTTTCTATTTTCAAATTGCTGGAATGATTTTATTGGTTGCAATGATTGGAGCTATTGTTTTAACACTTCGTCATAAATTAGGAGTAAAGCGGCAATCTATTGCGGAGCAAGTTTCTAGAACGGTAGAAAGTGCCATCGAAATCAAACAAGTTGAATCAGGCAAAGGTATGTAAGGGGGGCTATGCAGATGTATATTGATATTACACATTATCTCACTGTTTCTGCTTTGATGTTTACAATTGGTATTGCTGGAATTTTTCTCAACAGAAAAAATGTGATTATTATCTTGATGTCCATTGAGCTTATATTACTTTCAGTTAATCTCAATTTTGTTGCATTTTCAGCATTTCTTCATGATCTCGTTGGTCAGGTATTCGCTTTATTTGTCTTAACCGTAGCAGCTGCTGAAGCTGCCATTGGTTTAGCAATTCTGGTCGTTTTTTTCCGTAATCGTGGTTCCATTGCGGTTGAAGATGTTAATGTAATGAAAGGCTAACCAGTAATGTATTATACGATTGTCTTTCTTCCGCTTTTGGGTTTTTTAATTGCTGCACTAGGTGGAAAAACGATAGGAGATCGTGCGAGTGAATTGATAACATGTAGCTTTATGGTTGTTGTTGCCATATTATCGTGGATAGCATTTTTCAGTACTGCACTTGGTCATATTCCAGCGATTGATGTATTGGTATTACATTGGATGACTGTTGGTGACTTAAGCTTTAATTGGGCTTTACATGTTGATGCATTAACAGCTGTCATGCTTATTGTTGTGAATAGTGTTTCGGCATTGGTGCATATTTATTCAATTGGTTATATGCACCATGACCCTTCAAGGTCTCGTTTTTTTTCTTATCTTTCTTTGTTTACATTTATGATGCTTATGTTGGTCACATCCAATAATTTGATTCAGATGTTTTTTGGATGGGAAGGTGTCGGACTTGCTTCTTATTTACTCATTGGTTTTTGGTTTCAGCGCGATTCTGCTAATAAGGCCGCAATGAAAGCTTTTGTAGTTAACCGTGTTGGAGACTTTGGTTTTCTCTTAGGAATCTTTAGTATTTTTGTTTTGTTCCAATCGGTTGATTTTGCCTCTATTTTTGCAAAAGCTGCCGACAAGAGCTTTATACAAAATATGACATTTTTAGATTGGCAATTTGATGGGCAGACGGCAATTACCATTACATGTCTTTTATTATTTATTGGTGCGATGGGAAAATCCGCACAATTTCTTTTACATACTTGGCTGCCTGATGCAATGGAAGGGCCAACCCCTGTATCAGCGCTTATTCATGCCGCTACAATGGTAACGGCTGGTGTTTTTATGATTGCGCGTATGTCGCCAATTTTTGAACTTTCTTCAACTGCTTTGACCGTGATTATTATTGTTGGTGCAACAACAGCGTTTTTTGCAGCAACTGTGGGGTTGGTGCAGAATGATATTAAGCGTGTTATTGCTTATTCTACATGCTCTCAACTTGGTTATATGTTTGTGGCATTAGGTGTTGGAGCTTATGGCGCTGCTGTCTTTCATCTTTTTACGCATGCTTTTTTTAAAGCCTTATTGTTTCTTGGTGCAGGTTCTGTGATTCATGCTGTATCTGATGAACAAGATATGCGAAAAATGGGTGGGTTACGCAAACATATAAAGGTCACCTATTGGATGATGATGGTCGGGACCATTGCCTTGACCGGAGTTGGAATTCCAGGAACACTTTTCGGGACTGCAGGTTTTTTCTCAAAAGATGCGATTATAGAGTCTGCTTTTGCATCTCATAATATTGCTTCAGGATATGCTTTTTATCTTCTTGTTTTTTCTGCCTTTTTAACAAGTTTCTATTCATGGCGACTTATCTTTATGACATTCCATGGTAAACCACGGGCAACAGTTGATGTGATGCATCATGTTCATGAATCGCCTCCAGTTATGTTGATTCCACTCTTTCTTTTATCTATTGGAGCAATATTTTCTGGTGTCGTTTTCCAACCTTACTTTTTTGGTGACTTGTATAATGCTTTTTGGAAGGGAGCATTGTTTACAAGCAGCCATAATCATATTCTTCATGATGCTCACCATGTTTTTAATTGGGTAAAATGGTCGCCTTTTATAGCAATGATTCTTGGGTTTATGTTGGCTTATTTATTTTATATTGTGGCTCCCTCTCTTCCCAAGAAAATGGTGCGTATTATGCCAGGAGTGTATCACTTTCTTTACCAAAAGTGGTATTTCGATCAATTATATAACTTTTTATTTGTTCGTCCTACCTTTAGAATTGGTTCTTTTCTTTGGAAAGTGGGAGACGGTAAGATTATTGATGGTCTAGGTCCCAATGGTATTGCAGCGCGTGTTGTTGATATTACAAATAGAGTTGTTCGAATGCAAACAGGCTATCTTTACCACTATGCATTTGCAATGCTTATCGGCGTTGCATTGCTCATTACATGGATGATGATCGGGGGCGTAAACTAATGACCGATTGGCCTATTCTTTCTACGGTTACATTTTTGCCGCTTGTTGGTGTTCTTCTGATTTTGTTTATCAAAGATGATAGTGAAGTAGCACGCCATAATATACGTAATGTCGCATTTTTTACGACTCTATTTGTTTTTATTATTTCTTTAATTATTTGGATAGGATTTGATTCTAGCAACCAAAATTTTCAAATGGTTGAAAAATCCAGTTGGTTAGGGGGTGGTATTAGCTATCATATGGGGGTCGATGGTATTTCTATTCTTTTTGTTGTTCTCTCGGCTTTTCTTTTGCCTTTCTGTATTTTAGCAAGTTGGGAGAATGTTAAAGAGAGATTAAAAGCCTATATGATTGCGTTTCTTCTTCTAGAAGTTGCGATTATTGGTGTTTTTTGTGCTCTTGATGCAATGCTATTCTATGTTTTTTTTGAAGGCAGCCTCATTCCAATGTTTATCATTATAGGTGTATGGGGAGGAGCACGTCGTGTTTATGCAAGTATAAAGTTTTTCTTATATACTTTACTTGGTTCAGTGCTTATGCTGGTTGCTCTTATGGTTATGTATTGGGAGGCTGGGACACTTGATATACCAACTTTACTCAATTATCAGTTTCCTGCTCATATGCAAATATGGTTATGGCTTGCATTTTTTGCTTCTTTCGCAGTTAAAATGCCAATGTGGCCAGTTCATACATGGCTCCCTGATGCTCACGTAGAAGCACCGACAGCGGGTTCTGTTATTTTAGCTGGTGTCTTACTTAAATTAGGTGGGTATGGTTTTCTTCGTTTTTCTTTGCCTATGTTTCCTATCGCTTCAGCAGATTTTGCGCCTTTTGTTTTCACATTATCGCTTATCGCTATTATTTATACATCACTGGTTGCACTTGTTCAAAGTGACATCAAAAAACTTATTGCTTATTCTTCAATAGCGCATATGGGGTATGTGACAATGGGTATTTTTGCTGCGAATGAACAGGGGATACAAGGGGCTATTTATCAGATGTTATCCCATGGAATTGTTTCAGCAGCATTGTTTCTTTGTGTTGGGGTTATCTATGATCGCTTGCATACACGTGAAATTTCAGCGTTTGGTGGTTTAGTGAATAATATGCCTAAATATGCTGTTGTTTTCTTAATTTTCACTATGGCAAATGTTGGTTTGCCTGGAAGCTCAGGATTTTTGGGTGAATTTTTAACCTTAATAGGTGTTTTTCAAGTAAATAAATTGGTTGTTGTTTTAGCAACAACAGGTGTTATCTTATCGGCAGCCTATGCCCTTTATCTTTATCGGCGTGTGGTTTTTGGTTCCTTGGATAAAGAGAATTTAAAAGTATTAATAGATCTTTCTTTAAGAGAAAAATTCCTCCTTTATCCAATGGTTATTCTTACAATATTCTTTGGTATCTATCCAACGCCTATTCTTAAGGCAACGGCGTTTTCCGTAGAAACCCTCATCAATAAACTGCACTAGATAAGGGAAGAATGCACATGCAAACTGAAATAATAGCGCAATTAGTCTTAATTCTTCCAGAGCTTTTAATTGCATTAGGAGCTGTCGTGCTGCTTATGATTGGTGTTTATTCCAATACACGTGCTTCTTTAACAGTGACAGGTTTAGCTATGGCACTTCTTGTGGCAACCATTATTATTCTTATAGTTTTTCCGAAAAATGGTTCATTTCAAACCAATGCGCTCGTTATCGATTCCTTTAGTCGTTATATGAAAATTTTAATGCTTATTGGTGCACTCTTTTCTCTTATTATGTCTGTTGGTTTTGCCAATGCACAAAAGTTTAATATATTTGAGTTTCCAGTACTTGTTCTTTTAGCAACCCTTGGAATGATGTTTATGATTTCAGCGGGTAATATGCTGTCGCTTTATATGGGGTTAGAGCTGCAATCTTTAGCTTTATATGTTTTAGCAGCGATTAATCGTAATAATGTAAAATCTTCTGAAGCCGGTATAAAATACTTTGTTTTAGGAGCATTATCTTCAGGGTTGCTTCTTTATGGTATTTCTTTGCTTTATGGTTTTACCGGTCAAATTGGTTTTCACGAAATTGCTCTTGCTTTAAAGGGCAAAAATGTACAATTGGGGGTCATTTTTGGAATTGTCTTTATTTTAGCTGGTTTGGCTTTCAAAATTTCTGCTGTTCCGTTTCATATGTGGACACCTGATGTTTATGAAGGAGCGCCCACACCGATTACAGCATTTTTTGCTGGTGCCCCTAAAGTTGCTGCAATGGCTTTAATCATCCGTATTATTGTGGTGACCTTTATTCCCCTAGGGCGTGTTGATAACGTGATGCCTGCATGGCAACAAATTTTGGTGTTCATGGCGATTACATCAATGATACTGGGTGCTTTTGCTGCAATCGGTCAGAATAATATTAAGCGCTTAATGGCTTATTCGTCGATCAGTCATATGGGTTATGCACTTGTTGGTTTATCTGCTGGAGATATGCTTGGGATAAAAAGCGTTATCCTTTATATGACTATTTATCTTGGAATGACGCTTGGTTCATTTGCTTTTATTCTTGGAATGCGCTCTCAGAATGGAAATGTTGAAAATATTTATGATCTTTCAGGGTTAGCAAAGACGAATCCGTTTATGGCTGTTGTGATGACAATACAGCTTTTTTCTTTAGCAAGCATACCTCCTATGGCTGGTTTTTTTGGAAAGTGGTATACATTTTCTGCTGCTGTCCACGCTGGACTTACGCCACTTGCTGTCGTTGGGATGATAGCGTCTGTAGTTGGGGCTTTTTACTATTTGCGAGTCATTAAAATTATGTGGTTTGATGATGCAAAAGCGCATTTTGTTGCTTTATCGAAAGAGCTTCAATTTTGTCTTGGTCTTTCTGTATTCTTTATTTTATTTTACGCGCTTTTTGGAGTTTGGTTCGCTGAGCTAGCAGAAAAAGCAGCAACAGCATTGTTTTAATGAATATGGTTTATACTTTATCAGATTTTGCACAAAAACAGGGATACACTGTTGAAGCGTACGATAGTGTTGATTCAACAAATCTTATTGCGCAACGAAAAGCGCAAACTGGTCATCAAGGTAATCTTTGGATTGTTGCACAAGAACAATCACAGGGAAGAGCAAGAAGAGGGAGGACTTGGTCTAGTCCAAAAGGGAACCTTTATTCTAGTCTTTTATTAATTGATGATATTGTTCATCAAACTGCGGCTCAACTTGGTTTTGTTGCTGGAGTAAGTGTGGTAGAGGCAATGAAACAATTGATAAAAGAGGAAAAGCAGACAAACAATATTGTGAGCTTAAAATGGCCAAACGATATTTTGCTCAGAGGAGAAAAAAGCTCTGGAGTTTTGCTTGAGATTTTAAAATTGTCATCACAACAATATGCCTTGGTTATTGGTATTGGAATAAATGTGAAATATAATTATGAAGATGCGCCCTATTCCACTTCAAGCTTAAAGAATATCGGGTTGCGTATTGATGCAGAACAATTATTTACGGTTTTGACGGAGTGTTTTTCTAAAAATTACCTTCTTTGGAAACAACCAAAAGGATGTGAAATAATCCGAAAAAAATGGCTTTTATATTCCGCTCATCTTGGGAAACATGTCAAAGTGGTGAATGATGAAAAAGTCATTGAGGGTATTTTTGATGGTCTTGATAGTGATTTTAACTGCATCATAAAGCGAAAAGACGGTCAGACAGCCATTATAACAGCTGGGGATGTTCATTTTGGTTTGGCTGATTCTGTTAATGCAGGCCGTTATTGAAAAATTATTTTATCATCAGATACCTTAATGATTTGGGAGATGTTTATGGTTGCAGCCAATAGATGTGAATTTGTTTTTTTACCTCTGGGAGGTGTAGGTGAAATAGGGATGAATTTAGCTGCTTACGGATTTGGTCCCCAATATCTTCGTGAATGGCTGCTGGTTGATATGGGGATTAGTTTTGCTGGTTCTGAATTACCAGGTGTCGATCTTGTTTTGCCTGATATTCGTTTTCTAGAAAGTGAAAAACACAATATACGGGGTCTTGTTTTAACACATGCACATGAAGATCATTATGGGGCCGTTCTTGATTTATGTCCAAAGTTACAAGTGCCGATTTACTGTACGCCTTTTACGGCAGGATTATTGGAAACTAAAAAACAATTAGATTTTGAATCTCAAAAAATTTTACTCAATATTTTTCAAGCTGGTGATTGTTTTCAGGTAGGTTCCTTTGCTGTAGAGGCTATAGCCGTTAACCATTCAATACCAGAATCTGTATCTTTAGCAATTACAACCTCTTTGGGGACTGTGATTCATACTGGTGATTGGAAAATTGATCATACCCCTTCACTCGGGGCTGTAACCGATGAAAAAAGATTTCGTGCTTTAGGCAAAAAAGGTGTTTTAGCATTACTTTGTGATTCCACAAATGCATGTCGGGATGGTATCTCTCCTTCAGAACAGCAAGTTCAAGCCAGTCTTTCAGAGATTATTTCTAAAGCTGAAGGGCGCGTTGCGATAGCAACTTTTTCTTCTAATATTGGTCGGATACGTTCTATTGCTCTTGCAGCTGAAGCTGCTGGACGTAAGGTGCTTGTCATTGGGCGTTCCCTTAAGCGAAGTATTATGGTTGCACAAGAGCTTGGTTATATGAATGGTTTAGCACCATTTGTAACGGAAGATGATTATGGGTACATCTCGCGAAAAGATCTTGTTTTAATTGTCACAGGGAGCCAAGGTGAGCCATGTGCTGCTTTGGCTAAACTGTCACGTGATGGAATGAAAAATATTGCACTTTCCGCTGGTGATACCGTTATTTATTCATCACGAAGTATTCCAGGAAACGAAAAAGCGATTATTGAGGTACAAAATCGTTTCATTGATTTGGGTATTAAAATTATTACGAATGAAGATGCACTTGTTCATGTTTCAGGTCATCCCCGTCGTTCAGAACTTTTACAGATGTATGATTGGATAAAGCCACAAATACTTGTCCCTGTACATGGGGAAGCAATGCATCTTAAGGCTCAGGCAACTTTAGCACGTCAAGCGGGTATTAAAACTGTTATGGATATCAGAAATGGCTATATGTTACGTCTTGCACCAGAGCCTGTAGAAGTTATTGATCAAGTTCCTGTTGGCCGCATCTATAAGGATGGTTGCTTAATTGGAGATGAAGATGAATTAGGGATTCGTGAACGCCGTAAACTAAGTTATGCTGGTCATGTTACTATTTCTCTCCATATAAATAGTAAGCATGAATTATTAGGGGATATAGGTCTAACAACATTCGGGTTACCTGAAAGTAATGGAAAGGGGGAAAGTTTAAAAGATATTCTTTTAGATATCGTAGAAAATACAGTTTATAATATCCCACGCATGAAACAGAAAAATAATGAACTTATTCGAGAGGCAACACGACGTGCAGTAAGAGCGGCTGTTCATGAAATTTGGCAAAAAAAACCTATCTGTACAGTTTTTTTACATCGGTCAAAATAAAAGAACTTTCCTATTACGTTATTTAAAAAGAGAAGAGCATTTTTATTTTATTGCTAAATAAGAAAAATAGAGAATAAAGCACAATAAATTTTTAAATGATAAGATCGTTATATTTGCAAGTATTCAGAATGCGGCTATAGATGAATAGAGGGTGTGATAAATTGTTCCGATATGATAGATCTGATTAGGAGTTAATTATTTCAATGCGTCTTTCTCAATATTTCCTTCCACTTTTAAAAGAGAATCCTAAAGAAGCAGAAATTGTTTCTCATCGCTTCATGTTGCGCGCTGGAATGATTCGACAACAAACATCAGGGATTTATTCTTGGCTTCCTTTGGGAAAAAAAGTGCTTGATAAAGTTTGTAAAATTATTCGTGAAGAGCAAGAACGTGCGGGTGCAATAGAAATATTGATGCCTACAATTCAGTCTGCTGATCTTTGGCGTGAAAGCGGTCGTTATGATGATTATGGTTTGGAAATGCTCCGCATTAAAGATCGTCAAAAGCGTGATTTACTTTATGGTCCAACCAATGAAGAGATGGTAACAGATATTTTTCGCTCTTATGTTCGTTCTTATAAAGATCTTCCGCTTAATTTATATCATATTCAATGGAAATTTCGTGATGAAATTCGTCCACGTTTTGGTGTGATGCGAGCACGAGAATTTTTAATGAAAGATGCTTATTCTTTTGATCTTGATTATGAAGGCTCTGAAACATCTTATAATCGTATGTTTGTTGCTTATTTACGCACTTTTTCTCGCCTTGGCTTAAAAGCAATTCCTATGCGTGCAGATACAGGTCCAATAGGGGGGGAACTCAGTCATGAATTTATCATTTTGGCTGAAACAGGAGAGAGTGCTATCTTCTGTGATAAACAATTTCTTGAACTTACCGTTCCTGATAGTTCAATCGATTTTAGTGATAAAGCTGTTTTAGATGATATTGTTAAGCAATGGACATCTTTTTATGCAGCAACGGAAGAAATGCATAATGAAGAGGAGTGGGCTAAAGTTTCTGATCATAATCGTCTTTCAGCGCGTGGTATTGAAGTAGGGCATATTTTCCACTTTGGTACTAAATATTCTGCTCCAATGGGAGCAAAAGTTATGGGACAATATGGAAAAGAGCATGTGGTCTCTATGGGATCTTATGGTATTGGGCCTTCGCGTCTTGTTGCTGCCGCTATTGAGGCTTCTCATGATGAAAATGGTATTATTTGGCCAAAGTTTATGGCACCGTTTGATTTTGGGATTATCAATATGAAGCCCGATGATGAAAAATGCACACAGGCATGTGAGTTTCTCTATCAGGGATTAAAGAAGGTTGGTTTTGATCCGTTATTAGATGATAGAAATGAACGCCCTGGATCAAAATTTGCAACAATGGATTTGATTGGTTTGCCAACGCAAATCATTGTTGGTCCTAACAGTATTGCACAAAATGAAGTTGAAATTAAAGATCGAAAAACAGGAATAAAAAAATCTCTAAAGGTTGAAGATGTGCTCAGCCAACTTTCTATAATTTAATAGGAAATATTATGAAGAGGCTGAAAAACAAATGCTTTTCATCTTATGAGTGGATGATCGCTTTTCGTTATATGATTCCCAATAAAAAACATGTCGTTGCATCTGTTATTTCAATTATTTCTCTTATTGGGATTATGTTGGGCGTATTTGCTCTGGTTGTTGTTATGGCGGTGATGAATGGCTTTCGTACAGAACTTCTCAATCGTATTCTTGGTATGAATGGGCATCTTATTATTCAAACAGTTGATTCTGGTTTCTCTGATTATAAGACTCTTATTTCTTCTTTAGAAACTACAAATGGTGTGAAGTTTGCTTTACCTGTTATTGAAGGTCAAGCGCTTGTTCAAGGTGAAGTTCAAGGTGGCTCTGGCGCGTTAGTTCGTGGTATGCGCAAACAAGATCTAGAAAAGCTTAAAACAGTCTCTCAAAACATTAAATTAGGATCGATTTCTCGGTTTGATCAAGAAGAAGGTGTTGCAATTGGAAGTGGCTTAGCAGAAAAATTAGGACTGACAGTTGGAAGAGATATTCGTATTATTACTCCAGATGGTGATGAGACTCCTTTTGGCGTTACCCCACGTGTGAAAGCTTATAAAGTCGTTGCTATTTTTGAAGTTGGTATGTCTGAATATGATTCAATATTTATCTTTATGCCTCTCCATGAAGCACAAATGTTTTTTAATTTGGGAGATAAGGTTCAGTCTTTGGAATTATTTCTAAATGATCCTGATGCTGTTGATCAAATAAAACCTGTTGTAGAAAAAGCAGTTGAACAACAGGTCTATTTAATTGATTGGCGTACACGCAATCAGGCTTTTTTTTCAGCCTTACAGATTGAACGAAATGTTATGTTTTTCATTCTTTCTCTGATCGTTCTTGTTGCTGCTTTAAATATTATTTCAGGGCTGATTATGCTTGTAAAAGATAAAAGTCATGATATTGCAATTTTACGCACGATGGGGGCTCAACAGAGTGCGATTTTGCGTATATTTATCATTACAGGAATGATGATTGGTTTTATTGGAACTATATTGGGTTTAGTTTTAGGTGTTATCGCGACCGCGAATATTAATCATATCCAAGATTTTATATCTTGGTTATTTAATGTCGACGTTTTTAATCCTCAACTTTATTTTTTAACAAAATTGCCTGCACAAATTGAGTGGAAACAGACCATCTTGGTTGCTATGATGGCTTTATTCTTGTCGTTTCTTGCTGCTCTCATTCCGGCATGGCGTGCTGCTAAGCTAGATCCCGTACAAGCTTTGAGGTATGAATAATGACAGCTATTTTAGAGCTTGTAGAGATTGAAAGACACTTTTTCGAGAGTCATAAGCCACTCATTGTTTTAGATAAAGCGAATTTTATTCTTAATCGTGGAGAGCTTGTCGCACTTGTTGCACCATCTGGTGCTGGAAAATCAACACTTCTTCATATTGCTGGATTATTAGAAAAACCAACAGCTGGTGATGTGATGTTACGGGGTGTTTCTTGTGCAAAGCGCTCTGATAGTGAGCGAACAGCTATAAGACGAAATGATATTGGTTTTGTTTATCAATTTCATCATTTACTTCCAGAGTTTACGGCGTTAGAAAATGTCATGATACCCCAAATGATAGCAGGATTAAAAAAATCTATAGCAGAAGATCGTGCGCGCAAATTATTGACGTATCTGCGTGTTTCTCATCGTGCGAACCATCGTCCCTCAGAGTTATCGGGAGGAGAACAACAACGTGTTGCTATTGCACGTGCAGTAGCAAATGGCCCTTCGGTTCTTTTGGCTGATGAACCTACAGGAAATCTTGATCCAGTAACTTCAGCTTATGTCTTTCAAGCTTTATCTATCCTTGTTCGTCAGTCTGGTCTTTCTGCTCTTATTGCAACACATAATTACGCTTTGGCTAAGCAAATGCATCGTCGAATTACACTTAAAGAACAAAAGATTATAGAACTTCCTTAAAGCAAGGTAAAAATTTTATACGACTAATTGAATAGTTTATATTACTTTATTCAAGGAGATTTTTTATGACAGTTTTTGTCGTTGACAAAAATCAATTAGATGCTCGTCGTCGTCGATTGATTTTTCGTGCATGGCATCGCGGTATTCGTGAAATGGATCTCATTTTTGGACATTATGTCGATGCTCATATTACTGGGATGAATGATAGAACGCTCTCTGAGCTTGAGTATATTATGTCTTTTGATGATCGTGATTTACTCACATGGATTACTGGAGAAATTTTTCCCCCCTCTGAAGTTGATAGTCCACTTTTCCGTGATATTGCCAATTATCGTACTTGCTTAAGTTATTAATCCCGATGTCTATATTTAAAAAAATTGTTATTCCCAAAAATAATTCTGTTTGTATGATTTTAGATGGCGTTACTGATGGATTTGAAGCCTTTGCGCTTGCTAAATTAAGTTCAGAAATTGCACAAGGTAAACCGCTCATCTATGTTGTCCGTGACGGAACAAAAATTGCGCACTTACAACAAGTTTTAAATTTTATTGAACCCAATTTACCCGTACTTCAATTTCCTGCATGGGATTGTTTGCCTTATGATCGCGTATCACCAGGAATTGCTGTTATGGCACGTCGACTATCAACATTGGCACACATAGCAAATTTACGGAAAGATCCATATTCTGCAATTATATTAACAACAGCAAATGCAATTATGCAAAAGTTGCCTCCTCGTGAAATGATAGAAGCTCAGCTTATTCACGCACGTGTTGGCCAGCGCAATAACATGGGAAATCTTATTCAATTTCTAGAAACCAATGGTTTTGAACGCGTTACGGTTGTCCGTGATGTTGGTGAGTTTGCTGTAAGAGGAGGAATACTTGATATCTTTTCTCCGATGGATGGTGAACCTTTACGCCTTGATTTTTTTGGAGATACCCTAGAAAGTATCCGCGTATTTGATCCAGAAAGTCAAAGGACAACAGGCCCAAAAACTGAACTTTTATTACAGGCAATGAGTGAGGTTGTTCTTACACCAGAACGTATCAGTCGTTTTAAAAGCAATTATACCCGTACATTTGGTGTATCACAAAAAAATAACATGCTTTATGAAGCAATTTCTCAAGGTCGGCGTTTTGCCGGTATGGAACATTGGCTTCCATTTTTTTATGAAAACCTTGATAGCTTTTTTGACCATTGTGGCAACTTACCGATAGTTTTTGAGCATCTCATAGAAGAAGTCTTCATTGAGCGCTATCGTCTTATTGAAGACTATTATAATGCGCGCAAAGAGCGCGAAAGTGATGAAAAAAATTCTACTTCTTATCATCCAATAGATCCTAGTCTTTTTTATTTAACGCCAGAGCGTGTTTTGGAAGGTGCGCAACAATCTTCGCAGCGTATTGATTTTTCGCCTTTTAATGTTCCACAAAGTTTGGAACAAACTGTTATTCACACCAAAGTTAAACAAGGATATGATTTTGTAAAAGAGCGTAATGCGCAGGAAAAAAATGTTTTTTCAAGTGTTATTAATCATATCGCATCTTTACGCGCTGCTGGTAAAAAAGTGCTTTTAGCGTGTTGGAGTGAAGGATCTCTCAATCGTTTGTTACAAGTTCTCGATGAGCATGGATTGAAAAAAATAGATGTTGCAAAATCTTTGCAAACTGTCAAAGCAACACCTCGGGATCGCATATTAGCAGCTGTTATCATGATAGAACATGGTTTTGTGGCTGAAGATTTGGCTATTATAGCAGAGCAAGATATCCTTGGCGATCGTTTTATAAGATCGCCAAAGCGGCGTAAGAATAATACAAATTTTATTTCTGAAATTTCTGCTTTAAATTCTGGTGATATTATTGTGCATATCGACCACGGTATTGGCCAATTTGTTGGTCTTAAAACCATCAGAACCACTGGAATTTTACGAGACTGCCTTGAAATTAGATATGCTGGAGGTGATTTACTTTTTTTACCTGTTGAAAATATTGAGCTTCTCTCACGTTATGGCTCAGAAGGAACAGAGGTAACTTTAGATAAATTAGGAGGTGTTGCTTGGCAAGCACGTAAAGCTCGGCTTAAAAAACATTTATTGGAAATGGCAGGGCAATTAATCCGTATAGCTGCAGAGCGTATGACTCGTGCTGCGCCTGCTTTACTTCCACCAATTGGACCATTTGATGAGTTTGTTGCTTGCTTTCCCTATGAAGAAACGGAAGATCAAATGAATGCAATTGATGCTGTTTTGGACGATCTAGCCTCAGGCAAGCCGATGGATCGCTTGATATGCGGTGATGTTGGTTTTGGAAAAACTGAAGTAGCCATTCGAAGTGCTTTTGTTGCAGCATTAAATGGATATCAGGTTGCTGTTGTTGTACCGACAACTTTGCTTTCACGTCAACATTACAAAACATTTATTTCGCGTTTTCAAGGATTACCGGTTAAAATTGGACATGCTTCGAGGCTTGTAAAAGCGAAAGAACTTGCACGAGTAAAAAAAGGTGTTTCAGATGGTACAATCGATATTGTCATTGGAACCCATGCATTATTAAGTGGTGCAGTTAATTTTTTACGGTTAGGTCTTCTTATCATTGATGAGGAACAGCATTTTGGTGTCAAACACAAAGAGCGTTTAAAAGAGCTTAAAAGTGATATTCATGTTCTCACACTTTCAGCAACTCCCATACCACGCACTTTAGGGTTAGCTTTATCGGGTGTACGTGAACTTTCATTGATAACAACCCCCCCCATTGATAGAATGGCGGTTCGTACTTTTATTTCACCCTTTGATGCACTTGTTATACGAGAGACCCTGCTTCGAGAATATTATCGTGGTGGACAAAGTTTCTATGTTTGTCCTCGTATTTCTGATCTGGCTTTTGTAGAAGAATATCTCAAAACACATGTGCCAGAACTGAAATTCGTTGTGGCTCATGGACAAATGCCGGCTGGACAACTTGATGATATCATGAATGCATTTTATGATGGACAATATGATGTGCTGCTCTCAACAACCATTATTGAATCAGGTCTTGATATTCCAACAGCCAATACCCTAATTGTGCATCGTGCTGAGATGTTTGGTCTTTCTGCCCTTTATCAGTTACGTGGTAGGGTAGGACGTTCAAAACAACGTGCGTATGCTCTCTTTACATTTCCTGCTGGTAAAGTTTTAACAACTGCTGCTGATCGCCGTCTTAAAGTGTTACAATCTCTTGACACCTTAGGGGCCGGTTTTCAATTGGCAAGCCATGACATGGATATCCGCGGTTCAGGCAATTTTTTAGGTGAAGAGCAATCGGGGCATATCAAAGAAGTTGGATTTGAACTCTATCAAAAAATGCTTGAAGAAGCTGTTGCTGAATTAAAAGATGGAGAGCTAAATGAAGATAAGCAATGGTCACCTCAAATTTCCCTTGGTACAACAGTGATGATACCAGAAAGTTTCGTGCCTGACTTATCATTACGTATGGGACTTTATCGTCGTTTAACAGAACTTGATGGTTTAGAACAAATTGATGAATTTGCAGCGGAGTTAATTGATCGCTTTGGTCCTTTGCCTCTTGAGGTTCAACATCTTCTTAAAGTCTTTCATATTAAAACATTGTGTCGAAAAGCACATGTAGAAAAATTAGATGTTGGACCAAAGGGGATTGTCATACAGTTTCGTAATAACTATTTCGCAAATAGTGTTGCTCTTGTTCAGTGGGTGGGAAAACAAGGTTCAATGGCAAAAATTCGACCAGATCAAAGTATTGCTCTTATTCGTGATTGGTCCTCAGCGGATGAAAGGCTTGTTGGAGCAGCGAATATTATGACACAGCTTGTCGAAATGGCAGAACAACATTCTGTTTAAAAAATATCTTTATTGTTTCAGAACTGTTACTCATTTTTATAAAATTATTCTATAAAAACAAAAAGTTATTGATTTTTTATAAGAATAAAATTTAAGTTTATAATAAAGAACCCTTTATATATTTATTTAGTTTTTATTATATACGTATTGATATAATGAAGAAAATAGATTAGACGGTTTAACCGCATTAAATAGCACTTGCATATAATAAGCTAATAAGCTCCTGTAAATTTTTTAGAAAGAAAAAATTTAGGTAAAGATAGCATGCTTTCTTCATTACAAAAGTGTCTAACTATCGTTTTTTTATTACTCACTTTGATATATGGCGTAAAAAACGCTCACGCTGAGTTTAGCTTAACCGAATTATCTCTTTCTGGTTTAACGCTTGATGAGAAATATAAGCGTATTAAAGAAAGACTACAAGTTATTGAAAAGAGGATGAAATTCATTGAAAAGACATTTGCTGATTTAACACTTTCGCAAATACGTTCTCATAATATAGAACATGATAAGCTGCTACAAGAACACGGAGACCTTAATGAAGAGCGTTATAAGCTTTCTTCAAAACTAAGTGATTTAGCGCAAGAAATGGAGAATTTAGCATATAGAGCGCATAGGGCAAGAGAGTATAGAGTAGGAGAGTATGAAAGAAAATTAAGTAAAGCAACAGAATATCTAAGGTCTCGAAGCGCTTCTGAATTAGGAATGAGTGATGATACAGCAAATGTAGAAACTCTTAACGATAGAGCGATTGATGAAACGATACGACTCTATCCCTTTATGGTTCTTTCTTGTAAAATTCAAGAGAGTCTGTTGGACAGTGATATAGGGGATTTATTACGGAAAGATTTTGGTTGGAGGAAAAAAGATTTTAGATGGGCAAAAGATGCAATCAATTCAATAGATCCTGAATTAATAAAGCACTTTGAAGAACGAATGGTGATTAGTGTCTCAGATTTTGAAGAAGAGATAATTAGTGGTATAAAGGATATGGTGATGCGCAATCCTTCGAATGTAAAATCTGCTCCTTTATTATGTAGAAGCACGAGAGAAATATATAATATAATGCTGCCAGAAAAGAGAAAGAGTATTATGAATCGTATGCGTTCCCATGTTGAAGAGTTATTCAATTAAAAATTTACTCATATAAATACAGAGAAATTAAGCTGATATACTAAACAATAGTTAAAACATATTAGTAATAATATATTTTATTTTTTGAGTTATTATTTATTATTTATAATAAAGTAATATTATACACGTAATATATTATCTGTTATTCTTATCATATAAGATTTAATATATATATATTAAATAATAAACTCATATATCTTTTTTATGTTTTCTTTTTATGCATGATTTTTTGTGTTTGTAGTTTTTTATTTTTATCTGATTAATTATTTTAATGACGATATATCTCATATCATAAATCTTGTTTCATTAATACGATCAGAGAGATATTTTATAGCTCTAAGTTGTGTTATATAGGGAAACAAAATGATATTTTGAATTCATTTTTTCTTAAAACTTAAATCATTAACGATTTATATCTTTGATATTGTGAAAGATGAAAAGAATTTATCAATTTAACAGATTCTTTTATTTGAGAAATAAATTAAAATAAATTGATAAAAGCTATATTTTTTATTCACGTTATAAAGCTGAGAGATGATATTTGTACAGAGGTGCAATAATAGATGTTTAATATATGAGCATAAATTTATTATGGCTTTAGGCACGTGAGATAATTCATAGGGGGGAATTCCTTTGTTCAGTAGTTTTATCTATAAAACTAACTCTTCTTGTGATGTACAAGTGGATAAATTTTATTGATTCAACATAAGAGAGGTTTGCGCTATTAGGATCTTTCATACAATATAGAAATAGAAAAAAGATAAATTATTATTATAAATTAATATGTTATTATATTTTAAGAAAGTTTTTTATAAATAAAATATTTTCAGCAGTTATAGATTTTCTCTCTAAGAAAATGTGTTGTTTAATTAAGAAAAAAGCACTTCTTTAGTAGCGTATTTTTAAACTAAACTGTTTAGTTAAACGCTATGGAATATAAAATTTTTATTACAAAAGCGTATCACCATTATTTTGTAAACAAGGGCAGAAAATTGTTCATTAGCAAAAAGCTCTCTTACAATTATGCAGAAATTTTAGACAATCAGTGGTTTTAATTCATTAAATGTTTCAATAATATCGTAGATGATTTTGTTTTTGTGTATCACACGAGGCACATAAGGAAAACAGTAAAATTTATCTGATATTTTGGAGCTTCATGCATTGCAACACCTGTTGCTAAGGTTCTATAAGCTTAACATGAAGAGTAATAAATGTAAAAATTTTAATTAGTAAGTTTTTTAGAGTAGTATCAGAGTTTATTTTAATTAATATTGCAATATTGATTCGTTTGTGTAATCTTAGTTTAAATGCACAGAGGTGTTTTATGGATAGATTGCATCAAATACCAATGTGATGAAGAGGGGAAATGATATGAGTGTATAAAAATTAGAATGGCTCGTCGTATTTTTTCTCTAAATTTGACTTTTTTTTTTATATTGAAGTAAAAATAGTAAAATTAATTGTTATTTCATTATAAGTTAATAAATTAAGTTGGAATTATATTTAATATTTTTTTGAAGTTACTTAAGAGCGCGTTGAAAGGATTAACTTAATCATGTCGCATAAAAATGTTTATTCTGCTGTTTCAGTATTAGTTGGAGCCGCTGCCCTTTTTCTTATAGCTGGTATTTCTGCAAATGCGCAAACTTTATCACAAGGTTGGTACAAAGTTTGCAGTAAGCAGCATGATGTTGATATTTGTAATACAATGAATACTGTATTATCGAATACGGGACAACCTTTAACGGCTTTTAATCTTGTTGAAATAAAAGGGAAGCAAAATGAAAAACGTATAGGTATTCAAGTGCCGACAGGTCGTTTTTTGCCAGAAGGTGTTCATATTAAAATTGGTGATGATTTCTCTAAAAAAATCCCTTATGTGATTTGTAATGGACCAAGTTGTATTGCCAATGATGTTTTAGATGATAAGCTTATAGCAGCTATGAAAAGTGGTACAAAAATGGTTGTAACCACAGTTAATTTCCGTGGTTCAGCTAATCCTATTGAATTTTCTCTGAATGGATTTACAGCAGCCTATACCGGTCCTGGTATGGAAGAAAAAGATTTTCAACAAGAACAAATAAAGCTGCAGCAAGCTATTCAATCAAAACAAAAAGAAATTGAAGAGCGTATGCGTGCTGAGCAAGAAAAAGCAAAACAAAAGTAATAAAACCACACCATAAAATTTGGTCAAAACGTTTTCTATAATTGTTTATTTGAACCGCCACAGTTTTCTGTGGCGGTTTTTTAAAATCCTTAATTTTTCGAAAGAATTCTGCGTTTCCACCAACCAATACGTTCAGTTTTGGAAGAATCATTAGGCGTTGATGAAATAACAACGGGTTGATTAATTGTTTCTTCAATTTGGGAAGGAGAGGTTTCGATAACTTTCTCCATCTCGATTACAGTTTCTTGCTCTAATATTTTTTGTATTTGCGTTGTCTCTTTAGAAGATGATTTTTTACGTGTTCTACGTGTTGATTTTTTACTCTTTTCAAGAGCTTTATCTTCTACCTCATGAATAGATTTGTCTGCTTTTTTTGTTTTAGTTTTACGCACCGAACTGATTGTAGGTTTTTCTTCAAGAGATTTTTGTTCTGCAATATTTTGATCATTCTCTAAAGAAAGTTGATTTTCTATTACTTTTGAAGAACGTGTTTTACGTTTTTTAGGTTTAATACTTGTATCATTTTTTTCAGATTCACTCTGTTGTTGTATATCTAGAGCTTGTGTATTATTTTTTGTTTCTTCAAGTTCAAAAGATTTAGCAGGTGAAACACGACGTTTGCGATGCGCTGCTTTAATTTCTGCTAAAGCTTGCTTAGCAAAATCTCCCACTGGTTCTGCATAAGGAACGCGAATCTGATGAAAATTATTATCTTGATTGCGTCGACCACCACGACGTCCTCGACGACGTCCTCGATGATAAGAATCATCATTCAAGGTATCTTCTTTTTTATGAACGTTGGAGAGAGAATGATCAGTAATTTCACCGTGACGATTTTTGCGCCGACGCTTTTGGTTTATTTCAATGGGAGAAGGATTTTCAATAGATTCACTTTTTATGAAAACAGAATCTTCAATTTCTTGCTTATTCTCATCTTCCAATGAAGATTGAGAAATTTTCTCTGCTATTGAGCCTTTAGAAATAACAAGATGTTGTGTTCCAATACTATCATCTGCTTCAATACTAATATTAAGTTTAAAGCGAGCTTCTAAATTAACAAGAATATTGCGTTTATGATTTAATACATAAAGCGCTGTTGCTACGGGGGTGCGCACGATAATATTATGTTGCGAATTATGAAGAAGATATTCTTCAATTGAGCGCATGACATGTAACGCAATTGATGATTCAGAACGTATAGTTCCTGTTCCTGCGCAATGTGGGCATGGCTGTGTCGTACTTTCTAAAACAGATATGCGAATACGTTGACGACTCATTTCTAAAAGGCCGAAGTGTGAAATATGACCAACTTGAATACGAGCACGATCGTTTTTTAAACAATCTTTTAATTTTTTTTCGACAAGCTTCACATTGCGTTCTTCAAGCATATCGATAAAATCAATCACAATTAAACCAGCAAGGTCACGCAAGCGTAATTGACGCGCGACTTCTTCAGCAGCTTCAAGGTTAGTTTGTAAGGCTGTCTTTTCGACAGAGAATTCTTTCGTAGAGCGGCCAGAATTTACGTCAATAGCAACAAGTGCTTCTGTTTGATTAATAACAAGATAACCACCAGATTTTAAAGAAACTTGTGGTTGCAACATTTTATCAAGTTGAATTTCAATATTATTTCTTGCAAAAATGGGCGTAGGATCACGGTAAGGTTGCACAACTTTTGCATGACTTGGCATGAGCATACGCATAAAGTCTTTCGCTTCACGATATCCTTGGTCTCCAGAGACAAGAATTTCACTAATGTTCTTATTGTAAAGATCTCGTATAGAGCGCTTGATGAGATTGCTTTCTTCATGGACAAGGCATGGCGCCGTTGACTCGAGTGTCAAAGTGCGAATAGTATCCCATAACCGCATAAGATATTCATAATCACGTTTAATTTCAGCTTTTGTTCTATTGGCACCAGCGGTTCGTAAGATAACGCCCATACCTTTTGGAACGGCTAATTCTTTTACGATTTCTTTAAGACGCTTACGGTCTTGTATGTTCGTAATTTTTCGTGAAATACCACCACCACGTGCTGTGTTGGGCATTAGAACAGAGTAACGACCAGCTAGAGATAGATATGTTGTAAGGGCAGCACCTTTATTACCACGCTCTTCTTTGATAACTTGTACCAACAAAATTTGACGTCGTTTAATGACTTCTTGAATTTTATACTGGCGCCCTTGTTTTCTTTGATAAATTGGGAGCTCTTCACGGATGTCCTCAGCACCGACCATTTCGATCTCATCATCAGAGATATCGGCATTTAATGCTTCTTCTGTATTATCAATTATTGTCGCTTCAGATGTGATGTCACTTTCAATATCGGTTGCTATGACATTGTTTTTTCCATTTTTTTTTGTTCTTCTGGAGCGTTTTTTATTTTTAGTTGCTTCTTCCGTAAAGGTATCTACAGAATTTTCTCCTATAGCTTCTTTTTCTTCTTCTTCAAGAAGAGCAAGGCGATCAGCAATAGGAATTTGATAATAATCAGGATGAATTTCAGAAAATGTTAAAAAACCATGTCGGTTTCCACCATATTCAACAAAAGCCGCTTGGAGAGACGGTTCTACACGCGTAATACGTGCGAGATAAATATTCCCCTTGAGCTGTTTTCTATGTTCTGATTCAAAATCAAGTTCTTCAATTTTGTTGCCGTGAACAACAACAACACGTGTTTCCTCCGGATGGGAGGCATCTATAAGCATTTTGTTTGACATAAGTTAATATCCTGAAGGCGACATGCACAATTTTATTCAAACGAATGCTATAACTATTCGTAAACATAAAAGGCTGTCTGCCATAAAAGGGAGGTACCAGAAAAACAGGACGAAACACCACGTGCAAAGGCATGACTGCATTTACACCATTTCTCATCATTATTTCCATCTGTTTTTTATGACTCATATTTTCTTAAAAGTCTCCGGTAAAATAATCTTTAAAACAGTTCGGATATCCGAACCAACGAATCTTAAGTAATGCAATCCTAATGTTACAACATAGAAATTTTTCATCCATAAAAAAGTCTCAACGCATAATAGACAAAAAACCTCTAAAGACAACTTAATATGAGTTACAGATAATTTAGATGACTATTATCAGCTAGGAAGCATAAATATTCTTTTATGTTGATATCATGCGTTTGGCAAGTAACAATGTAAATCATGTATAATTATAATATCTTTATGACCTTAATTTCGTTTTGAGGTGTTTATTTAGCTTTTATTGAAAAATAGATAATAAATTGGTGTATCGTTTTATGTAACCAAGATAAATTATTACAAAGGTAATGTAGAGTATTTTGCTTATGATAAGAGTTTTTTTTACCAAAAAGCTGAAAACAGCTTATGGGGATGTTATTGTGCTCGTCACATACTTTTTATTATCTTTTTTGCTACTCCAAACTAGTGTTCAAGCCGCAGATCCTCTGAGACTTATTAATTTTCGAACCATTGGTGATAGTGTTCATACGCGTATTATTGCGGTTTTTAATTCAAAACCAAATGTTCGTTTACAGATTTTGGACAGGCCCGCACGTTTGGTTATCAATTTACCTACAATTGACTTTTCGATGCAAAATACGCCTTTAAAGAAACGGAGTACATTATCCGTTATGCTTTCAGATGTGCGTTATGCTTTCTCTGACATACAGACTTCACGCATTATTTTGACAAGTAAAACGGCTTTTGTGGTTGAAAAAAATGTCGTAAAAAAATTAAATAATGGTTTATGGCAGTTGCTGATTGATATTCGTAAAAGTACACAAGAAAAATTTGATGAGATATTAAAAAAACAGCAAAGAAGCAATTTTGATACAAAAACACAGTTAATGCCAGCATATAATTTCCGTGTTGTTCTTGATCCTGGTCATGGTGGTATTGATGGTGGTGCACGGGGTGTTACTGGAATTTTAGAAAAAGATGTGACTTTAGACTTTGCGCGTGCATTGCGAGACGAATTACAAAAGGATTCTCATATTACCGTTGCTTTAACACGAGATTCCAATATTTTTTTAAGACTAAGTGAAAGAGTTAAAAAAGCGCAAGAGTTTGATGCTGATCTTTTTATATCTATTCACGCAGATACGATTGATCTACATTCTCTTCGCGGTGCCACAGTGTATACCATATCAGATAAAGCCTCTGATGCCATTGCAAAATCTTTAGCTGAAAATGAAAATAAAGTTGATTTGCTTGATGGTTTGCCTGCAGATGAAACGCTCGAAGTTACAGATATTTTGATGGATCTTACACGACGTGAAACACATACATTTTCGGTTAATTTTGCAAATAGTGTTATTTCAAGTTTATCAAAGAATCATATTAACTTGATTAATAACCCACATCGGTATGCTAATTTTCAAGTTTTAAGAGCTTCAGATATACCCTCAGTCTTGATAGAGATAGGTTATTTATCCAATAAAGAGGATGAAAAGTTATTAAATGATCCTCATTGGAGAAAACAAATGGCAGCCTCTATTGCTCATTCTATTCGTCAATTTGCTGATTATAGGCAGAAAATGATACAGCCTCTTTAAATTTATGAGAAAATAGAGTATCAATATGGGCTTCTAGTGTACCCTGGTATAAATAAAAGATAGAAAACAATTTCTCTTGATCTCAATCTTGTGGTGATATCCACTTGGTGTGTTTGAAGTAACGTATTTTTTCTTTAATTAATTCTTAAGAAAGCGATAGCCGTTTTTATGATGATTTTTTTAAGATATCTTCTTCGTTTTTTTATTGTTATTGGACTTTATGGTGCAATAACGTGGGGTGTTATGACCAGTGGTCAAGCAAATGCACTCCCTGATTATGAAGTTCTTTCACTTTATGAGCCGCCGGTAATGACCCGTGTCCATGCTTCTGATGGCCGTCTTATGGCAGAGTTTGCAACAAAACATCGCCTCTATTTACCGATTCAATCAATACCAAAGCTTGTTATAAATGCTTTCATTTCAGCTGAAGACAAAAACTTTTATCATCATTTTGGTTTAGATCCTGAAGGACTTTCTCGAGCTTTGATCAATAATATTCGTAATATTGGTTCTGGAAGACGTCCTGAGGGTGCATCAACTATAACGCAACAAGTCGCTAAAAACTTCCTTTTAAGTTCAGAAACAACGTTAGAACGTAAATTTAAGGAAGCTATTTTAGCAATGCGTATTGAGAAAACTTATTCAAAAGATCATATTCTCGAACTTTATCTCAATGAAATTTATCTGGGTCGTGGCACTTATGGCATAGCTGCTGCTTCATTGACCTATTTCAATAAATCCGTCAATGACCTGACGCTAGAACAATGTGCTTATTTGGCTGCTCTTCCAAAAGGACCAGCAAATTATGATCCATTTAAGAATACACAGCGTGCTATTGATCGGCGTAATTGGGTTATAGACCGGATGATTGCAAATGGATATGTAACACGTGAACAAGGTGAAAAAGCGAAAGCTAAACCTTTAGGAGCGACAATCCGTGGGAGTGATAGCTATGTTTTTGCAGCTGATTATTTTACTGAAGAAGTGCGGCGTCGTTTAATACATCGCTATGGGGCTAAAACACTTTATGAAGGTGGGCTTTCCATTCGTACAACGCTTGATCCGCATTTACAACTTATTGCGCGACGTGCTTTGCACGATGGATTAATTAGATTTGATCATGCGCAAGGATGGCGTGGAGCTTATGCGCATATTGATGAGAAAGTTGATTGGGGGACAGAACTTGCAGATATCACAGGGCTAAGTGATGTTCCTGAATGGCGTTTAGCTGTTGTTCTTTCTACTAATCCCAACAAAGTAGAGATTGGTTTACAGCCACAGCGCGAAGCTTCAGGTATATTATCAAAAAAACGGGAAATTGCTGTTTTATCTGAAGCTGATTCAAAATGGGCACTCCATGTTGTAAAAGAAAATGGTTATCGAAAAACTGTTCAGAGCTTATCTCATGTTCTACAAGTTGGGGATGTCATTTTTGTTGAAAAACTATCCAATACAAACAACACTTATCGTTTACAACAAATTCCAAAGGTTGAAGGTGCAATTGTTGCTATGGAACCTCATACAGGGCGCGTTCTTGCTATGGTGGGAGGATTTTCTTTTGCCGCATCTGAATTCAATCGTGCAACCCAAGCTTATCGCCAACCGGGATCTGCTTTTAAGCCTTTTGTTTATGCAGCAGCTCTTGATAACGGATATACACCAGCATCCGTTGTTTTAGATGGTCCCATTGAAGTTCGTCAATATAATGGTGAAGTTTGGCAACCCAAAAATTATGGAGGTACCTTTGCAGGACCTTCAACGTTGCGTTATGGTATTGAGCGTTCTCGTAATCTTATGACAATACGGCTTGCCAATGATATGGGAATGCCTCTTGTCGCTGAATATGCAGAACGCTTTGGGATCGTAGATAAATTGCAGCCTTATCTTCCTATGGCTTTAGGAGCTGGAGAAACAACAGTATTACGAATGGTTACAGCTTATTCCGTTATTGCCAATGGCGGACGCTCTATTAAACCTTCTCTGATAGACAGAATTCAAGATCGTTATGGGAAGACAATTTATCGTCATGATGATCGTATTTGCGAAAATTGTAATACGAATTCATGGAATAATCAAAGTGAACCCACATTGATTGATGAGCGAGATCAAGTTCTTGACCCTATGACGGCTTATCAAATTACATCGATGATGGAAGGGGTTGTTCAGCGTGGTACTGCGGCACGTTTACGTTATCTTAATCGACATATTGCCGCTAAAACAGGAACAACCAATGACTCTAAGGATGTCTGGTTTATGGGATTTACTCCTGACATTGTCGTTGGTATTTTTGTCGGTTATGATCAACCAGCTCCGTTAGGATATAATGGAACAGGAAGTTCATTAGCTGCACCTATTTTTGGTGATTTTATGACAGATGCTCTTAAAGGGAAGCCAGATGTTCCCTTTAAGATGCCAAAGGGTATGATTTTAATGCCAATTAATCGAAAAACAGGAATGCTTGCCGAAAGAGGAGATCAAGATGTCATTATAGAAGCATTTAAACCAGGGACTGGGCCTGCTGATATATATCAAGTTATTGGGAGTACAAATTCTTTTCAAGAAGGTGTTCCTGCAGTAACGACTTCTCCACAAGTCAACAAAGCACTTGAAAGTGGGACAGGTGGGCTGTATTAATCGACAAAATCTCCTTTTGCCATGAGTCATGGTTTTTATCTCTTTTTTACAATGTCGGTTCTATAAATAGAGTGATAGAACTGTACCATTTTCTGATAGCAGCTATTAAATTTGTATAAAATGCTAAGAGACACAAACAAAAAGAGTTTTTAAAAATACGGTGTTAAATTATGCGAGCAGAAATAGAAACATTAGTTGATGAAATCCAGAAAGCAATACAATTGCTAAGGGGGCATCTTTGACTGGGATCAATCACTAAAGCGTCTTGAATATCTTAATCAAAAAGCGGAAGATCCATCATTATGGGATGATGCACAACGAGCACAGGATATGATGCGTGAGCGTCAACGTCTTGATAATTCAATCAATGGTCTTTTATCATTTACAAAAACACTTGAAGAATGCATTGAGCTTATTGCGATGGGCGAAGAAGAAAGTGATGTGGAAATTATCGCTGATGCAGAAAGATCAATACGTAATCTTAAAAATGAGATAGATAAAAGGCAAATTGACGTACTTCTTTCAGGAGAGGCAGATCCGAATGATACCTATTTAGAAGTTCATGCTGGAGCAGGGGGAACAGAAAGCCAAGATTGGGCTTCTATGCTCTTACGTATGTATATGCGATGGGCTGAACAGCATGAAATGAAGGTTGAGATTTTAGAAATTCATGATGGAGAAGAAGCAGGAATAAAGTCAGCGACTATTCTTGTAAAAGGGCATAATGCTTATGGAATGTTAAAAACAGAATCAGGCGTTCATCGCTTAGTGCGGATTTCTCCATTTGATTCGAATGCAAAGCGCCATACTTCTTTTGCGAGCATTTGGGTTTATCCAGTTATTGATGACAATATTGAAGTTGATGTTTCAGAGGCAGATGTGCGTATTGATACGTATCGTGCATCTGGAGCAGGAGGACAACATGTTAACACGACAGATTCTGCTGTTCGCATCACACATATAAAAACGGGTATTGTTGTTCAATGTCAAACAGAGCGTTCTCAACATAAAAATCGCGCTACGGCTTGGTCGATGTTGCGTGCACGGCTTTATGAAGAAGAGCTTAAAAAAAGAGAAGAAGAAACCAATGCTGCTGAATCTTCTAAAACAGAAATCGGATGGGGACATCAAATTAGATCTTATGTTCTTCAACCCTACCAGCTTGTCAAAGATTTGCGTACAGGAATTGAAAATACGGATCCACAATCCGTACTTAATGGTAATTTAGATGCATTTATAGAGGCAGCACTCGCACGGCGCATTCATAGACAAGACAAAAAAATTGAGGATATTCGTTAATTATATATCCTTCCTTCAAGCCATGTAGATTTTTTCTTAAGCTGTTCGTTTTACTGATGTTGTGATGTTACGATAGTCCTTGATACTTTAAAGGTTTAAAGAGGGATTTTTTTGTTTCTTTCTTCATTTTTTTCTCACACACCAATTCTGCTTATGATATTGCAAGTGATAGGAAGAATCTAAAATAAGAAAAATTTGGGATATTCGAGGGACTAATATAAATGTAAAACAATTCATTATCCTTATAAATCAATATATTGTAAAAATTGAATCCGTTGAAAAACTAAAATCAATTAGGGAGAATAACTTTTGCTTTTGAAGATAAATCAAACACTCAATTTACAAGTTACCATTATGATATAAAAGTGTTGCAGTAGCTAAAACATTTTCAGCATGCCCAGATACGCTTACTTTGCGCCATTCTTCTACTATTATTCCATTTGCATCAATTAAAAAAGTGCTCCGTTCAACTCCCATATATTTGCGTCCATACATGCTTTTCTCAACCCAAACACCATAAGCTTCGAGGGTCGTTTTTTCTTCATCAGAAACCAAGATGACATCAAGTTCATGTTTTATTTTAAATTTATCATGTTTTTTTACATTATCTGGAGAGATTCCAATAACAGCAACACCGATTTCATCAAATTTCATCTTTAATTTTGTGAAATCAAGTGCTTCACTTGTGCAACCACTGGTGTCATCTTTGGGATAAAAATATAAAACAACAGGCTTTCCTTTAAAGTCAGAAAGACACACTGTCTCTCCTCCATCGCGCGGCAAAGTAAAATCAGGAGCAAGAGCACCTTTCATTGGTCTTGTCATTGTTTTCATCTTTCTTTTTTGTGTAACAGGTATAAGATATCAGATTACACAGAAGAAAAGAACTATTCAACTCTCTAGAATTTTATCGTTTTGAAGAGACTTTTATTTCCCTAACAAAATTCGCCCTATCACAACGATTGAATTGAAAGAACAAGCTCGACGTGAACAACATAAACAAAACAGCAAAAGATTATACTGGTTTCATCACAACATGTTTTTTCTTACCAAAAGAAAGTTTAATGGTTCCTTCTGCACTGACATCCCCTTCAATAATAAGATGTGTTTCATCCTCAATAATTTGATCATTTACACGGACACCTCCACCTTGAACGTGTCGGCGTGCCTCACTATTAGATCTAGCGAGTCCTGCTTCTACTAAAAGAGTGAGCAATCCAACACCTTTTTTTAATTCTGAGGCATTAATTTCAACAGTTGGAAGATTTTCTCCCAGAGTTTTTTCTTCAAACGTCTTGCGAGCCGTTTCTGCTGCTGCATCAGCAAGAACACGTCCATGCAACATTGCTGTAATTTCTGTTGCAAGAATTTTTTTTGCTTCGTTAATTTCAGTTCCTTGTAATAGAGAAAGTTTAAGAATCTCATCCATCGGCAATGGAGTATAGAGCTTTAGAAATCGTGTTACATCAGCATCTTCTGTATTGCGCCAGTATTGCCAAAATTGATAAGGTGAGAGTTTATCCGCATTTAGCCATACAGCCCCATTCAATGATTTACCCATTTTGGCACCGGAAGAGGTTGTCAGCAATGGTGATGTTAACGCATATAATTGCGGTGTTCCTAAACGATGTCCTAATTCGATTCCGTTAATAATGTTGCCCCACTGATCAGAGCCCCCCATTTGCATACGCAACCCATAACGTTTATAAAGTTCAACAAAGTCATAAGCTTGCAGAATCATATAATTAAACTCTAAGAATGACAAAGAGTGCTCACGCTCAAGTCTGAGTCTGACAGAATCAAATGACAACATACGGTTGACAGAAAAATGCTTTCCTACATCACGCAAAAATTCTAAGTAGTTTAAATTGCATAACCATTCAGCATTATTCACAATACAAGCATCAGTTTCTCGGTCACCGAATGTCAAATAGTTAGCAAATACCTTTTTAATACCATCAATATTTGCAGCAATATCATCTTGTGTCAGAAGGCGTCGCGCTTCGTCTTTGAAAGAAGGATCACCAATCAATCCGGTTCCTCCACCCATTAAAGCAATGGGGCGATGACCCGTTTTTTGTAACCAATAAAGCATCATAATCTGAAGAAGACTTCCAGCATGTAAACTCGATGCTGTTGGATCAAATCCAGTATAAGCGCTTACAGTTTCTTTTGAAAAAAGATCATCTAAGCCTTTTTCATCTGAAATTTGGTGGATAAAACCACGTTCGCTCATAATGTGTAAAAAATCAGATTTAAAGGCAAACACAGATTTAATTTCCTAATTTAAGAGTGCATTATTTTATATAATAGGCGATTATATAACGAATTATTAATGCGTTATCTATCATAACTGACGCACACCTCACAAGAGAAAGAGACATATTGGTAGTATAAAGATAATAATACAGGTATTATTATCTTTATACGCTAAAAAAGAGACTTCTTAGTAATAGAAAAAAGGTATTCTGTTATTCTCATTTCTATCCTGAAATAAAATTTAGAAAAGTTTTAAATGCAGACTAAAAAAATTACTTTGTTATGATCAGAGACGATTTTTGCTAATTTTTTATAAATCTATCGTATGTTCCTAAGTTAGTGAAAGTATTTCAGGAGGAGGAGCGAGAAGTTCATTGGAGATATGGTTATCCAAATAGTGGGCACATCGTTCAATAAGTTCTTCATGACATCCACTGAAAAAGTGATTAGCTTCTTCCAATATTTCTTGTGTAATGATGATACCTTTTTGTGTTTTTAATTTATCGACAAGTATTTGAACATCTTTTGGAGGGGCAACTTTATCGATACCGCCATGAATGATAAGTCCAGAAGAGGGACAAGGTGCAAGAAATGAAAAGTCATAAACATTAGGCTGAGGGGCAACTGAGATAAATCCCTCAATTTCCGGTCGGCGCATTAAAAGCTGCATACCAATCCATGCTCCAAATGAGTATCCTGCTACCCAACAATTTTTAGAGTCTGGATGTTGTGTTTGAACCCAATCGAGAGCAGCAGCAGCATCTGAAAGTTCTCCTATTCCATAATCAAATTCACCCTGACTACGACCAATACCACGAAAGTTAAAACGTAAAGTTGTAAAGCCACGTTGTTGGAACATATAAAAAAGGTCATAGACAATTTTATGATTCATAGTTCCACCAAATTGGGGATGAGGATGCAAGATGATCGCAATGGGTGCATTTTTTTGTTGTGAAGGTTGATAACGCCCTTCGAGCCGACCCGCGGGACCGTTAAAAATAATTTCTGGCATAAAATGCTCCTTAATGCAATAAAAGGCTCTCTTTGACCCTGGTCGACTTTTACCATAGAATCTCTTAAATAATTATTAGATATTCTTTTTTTAGTGCACTTTTCAAGAAAAATGCGCTATTTTTTCAATCAATTCATAAGATTAATGATTGCGATGTAAAATGGTTATAAAACGCCGATATTTTGATCATAACGCAACAACACCGCTCAAAAAAGTGGCACGGATAGCGTTACTGGAATCTTTAGAGATATTTGGTAATCCATCATCGGTTCATAAGGAAGGGCGTGCCGCTAAAACTTTGTTACAAAAGGCCCGTCGGCAAATCGCTGAAAATCTTAAAACAGATCCAGATCACGTGGTATTTACCTCTGGTGCGAGTGAGGCTGCAATGACTTTGTTAACACCCTTTTACAATATGGGGAAAGCAAAAGTTAAATTTTCTCATCTTTACCTTGGAGCGACTGAACATCCCTCTGTTGCAGAGGGAGGACGTTTTTCTAAAGAGTTGATAAGCGTCATTGATGTTGATCAAGATGGGCTCATACAACAAGATAAATTAACATCACTCTTAACGGTTCACGATAAAATAAAAGGTTTACCTCTTGTTGCTATTCAAGCTGCAAATAGTGAAACGGGTGTTATTCAACCGTTAACAGAAATCGCCGCTATTGTTCGGGATTTAGGAGGCACTCTTATAGTTGATTTGACACAATATATAGATAAAAATTTTGTGGATATTAATCAGCTAGGAGGAGACTTTTTTATACTGTCTGCACATAAAGTTGGTGGTCCTAAAGGAATAGGTGCTTTTGTTTCATGTGGTAATCTTCTCATGCCACACCCTCTTATTATTGGGGGAGGACAAGAAAAAGGTCTCCGTGGAGGAACAGAAGCATTGCCTCTTATTGCTGCTTTTGGGGCAGCAATGACTGATTGCTTCACACAGGAGGAAATAAAACAGTTAATATATTTACGCAATAAATTAGAAGCTGGACTACAAAAAATAAGTAAAAATGTTGAGATTTTTGGCAAAAGAGTTCAACGTTTGCCAAATACAACTTACTTTACCGTGAAAAATATAAAAGCTGAAACGATGCAAATTGCTTTTGATTTAGAAGGGTTTTCTTTATCATCCGGCTCTGCCTGTTCTTCGGGAAAAGTAAAACAAAGCAAAGTGTTGGAGGCAATGGGGTATCATGTTCCAAATGGTGCCATTCGCATTTCGCTAGGGCGTGGCACAACTTCTGAAGATATTGATGATTTTCTGTCGTTTTTTTCTCAAATTATAAACAGGAAAAAAGAATAAAACTTATCACTAAAAAAATAGAAAAATTAGAATTATTTTAAAGATAAAATAAGTTTGATTGAAATTTTTGCACTTTACCTATAGCTTAGGAGATAACTTGCTTACTTTAATATTATAAAAAACAAGACTTTTAGTTACCGGTTTTTGACGCCCAAAAATGGAGAAAATTTATGCCGGCAGTACAAGAAACGATACGCCAAGTACGTGAAATAGATGTTGACCAATATAAATATGGTTTTGAAACCAATATTGAAACCGATAAAGCTCCAAAAGGCTTAAATGAGGATATTATCAAATTTATTTCCGCTAAAAAACATGAGCCTGAATGGATGCTAACATGGCGCTTAAAAGCTTACCGCCGTTGGCTGACAATGCAAGAGCCTCATTGGGCGCGTCTTGAATATCCTAAAATTGATTTTCAGGAGCTTTATTATTATGCTGCTCCTAAAAATCATACAGGACCAAAATCTTTGGATGAAGTGGATCCTGAGTTATTAGCAATGTACGAAAAACTTGGCATTCCCCTTAAAGAACAAGAGATTTTGGCAGGAGTAAGAAAACAGTCTGATCCCTCCACTTTTGATGACAGTATGTCTGTATCGGGGCAGGTGGCTGTTGATGCAGTCTTTGATTCTGTTTCTGTTGTAACAACATTCAAAAAAGAGCTGGCACGTGCTGGTGTGATTTTTTGTTCTATTTCAGAGGCGATTATTGAACATTCTGAGCTTATTAAAGAATATTTAGGAACAGTTGTACCTATAAGTGATAATTATTATGCGGCCTTAAATGCAGCTGTCTTTACGGATGGTTCATTTGTTTATATTCCTAAAGGGGTTCGTTGTCCTATGGAGCTTTCAACTTATTTTAGGATTAATGAACGCAACACTGGCCAATTTGAACGAACATTGATTATCGCCGCTGAAGATTCCTATGTTTCTTATCTTGAAGGGTGTACAGCACCCCAACGTGATGAAAACCAACTTCATGCTGCTGTTGTTGAGCTTATTGCGCTTGAAAATGCAGAGATTAAATATTCTACAGTACAAAACTGGTATCCTGGCGATAAAGATGGAAAGGGCGGTATTTATAATTTTGTGACGAAGCGTGGAGATTGTCGAGGTGATAGCTCTAAAATTTCATGGACACAAGTTGAGACCGGTTCTGCGATTACTTGGAAATATCCATCCTGCTTACTCCGTGGTGATAATGCGCGTGGAGAATTTTATTCTATTGCTGTTGCAAACGGTTATCAACAAATTGATTCTGGTACAAAAATGATTCATTTGGGAAAGAATACATCCAGTCGCATTATTTCCAAAGGTATTTCTGCAGGTTTTTCAAATAACACTTATCGAGGACAAGTCACAGCGCATCGAAAAGCACAAAATGCGCGTAACTTTACGCAATGTGATAGTTTGTTAATCGGAAATGATTGTGGTGCGCATACAGTTCCTTATATTGAAGCAAAAAATGCAACAGCTCAGTTTGAACATGAAGCCACAACATCAAAAATTTCTGATGACCAACTTTTTTATGTTATGCAAAGAGGAATTCCCGAAGAAGAAGCTATCGCATTAATTGTAAATGGTTTTGTAAAAGAGGTCATTCAAAAACTTCCTATGGAATTTGCTGTCGAAGCACAAAAGCTTATTAGTATTAGCCTTGAAGGTAGTGTTGGATAATTTTATTTAATTAAATAAATAGAAGACTTTATGTAAAAAGGCTGTAACGGTAGCACATAATGCTAAAAATGACCTCTATGGTAATTACAAAAGTAGATGGATGCTAAGGTAAAATAATACGCATTGATATCTGAAAAACAGCCAAAACAGGATTAAATTATGTTAGAGATCAAAAATTTGCACGCCCGTATTGCTGAAACCGATACAGAAATTATTCGTGGTTTAAACTTGACAGTTCAAGATGGAGAAGTTGCCGCTATCATGGGACAAAATGGAGCCGGAAAATCAACTTTGTCTTATTTGCTTGCTGGTCGTGATGATTATGAAATAACAGAAGGAGATATTCTCTATAATGGACAATCACTTTTAGAAATGGATCCAGCAGAACGTGCTGCATATGGTGTTTTTCTTGCATTTCAATATCCAATGGAAATACCAGGGGTAGCAACAATGGAATTTTTAAAAGTTGCGATGAATTCTCAACGCAAAGCGCGAGGTGACGAAGAACTTAAAATTCCTGAATTTATAAAATGTGTTAAAGAAGTTTCAGCCAAACTTGAAATAGATATGGATATGCTAAAGCGTCCATTAAATGTAGGTTTTTCAGGTGGAGAAAAAAAACGCGCTGAAATTTTACAAATGGCACTTCTTGAACCTACACTTTGCATTTTAGATGAAACGGATTCTGGTTTAGATATTGATGCACTAAAAATTGTTGCAGATGGTGTTAATAAACTTCGGGATTCAAAACGTTCATTTTTGGTGATTACCCATTATCAACGGCTGCTTAATTATATTATTCCTGATACGGTACATGTTCTTTATAAAGGACAAATTATCAAAAGCGGTGATAAATCCTTAGCGCTTTATTTAGAGCAAAATGGGTATGCTGATCTTATTAGGGAAGCGGTTTGAGGTTATTAAATATGAATGCACAGCAAAACTTGTTAGCGGTTGAAGAAAATATACTCAGTAATTTCAATCAGTATGTAAACCACTTACCTGGTGATAAAGCTGTACAGGAAATCCGCAAGAAAACTATTGAGCAGTTTCAAATGACACGGCTTCCTTCCCGTAAAATCGAAAGTTGGCATTATACCAATCTGCGTACCTTACTGAAGTCTATTAGCAATTTTTCAAAAGTTCAAGACAATCAATTGGTTGATGCATTGCTTTCAGAAAGTGCTGTTTTCTCCATAAACAATGGAAAAACATCGATAGAGTCAAAGGTAGACAACATTGCAGTAAAACGCCTTTCAGACGCATTAGAAGATAATTCTGTACAGATAAATCAAAACATTTCTGATGAAGATTTTATTGGACAGTTAAATACAGCTTTTGTTACAGATGGTTGGCTTTTTCACATCCCTGAAAATACAAAGTTAAATATCCCCATTGAATTACAAAATATACAAATGGGGGGACAATCTCATATTTTTTCGGATATGAAAGTTGATAAAAATAGTCAAGTTATGTTTATTGAACATCAGGTTGGCAATGATAAAGATACCTTTGTCAGTTCAATATTTTCATTAAATGTTGCTGCTGATAGTGATGTTACGTGGATTCTCATTCGCAATCGTGATTTTAATTCTACACAATTTGGTCGATTTTGTGCTGTTCTTGATCAAAGAGCGAAGTTATCACTTTATGTCATTAATATAGGGAGTCAATTAAATCGCCAAGAAATCGATATTGAATTACAGGGAGAAGAATCTGATTTTCAATTACGCGTCATAAATTTATTATCAGGACAAACACATAGTGATCTTACAATGACTGTTCGTCACGTGGAAGAAAAATCAACATCAACCGAAATTATACGCAATGTGGTTACAGATAAGGCTGTTGGTGTTTTCCAAGGAATAATACGTGTTTCTCAAAAAGCGCAAAAAACAGATGCACGCATGGCTTGTAATAGCCTTATTCTTTCAGATGATGCAGAATTTAATGCAAAGCCTGAACTGGAGATTTTTGCTGATGATGTTGCGTGCGGTCATGGTGCAACAGTTGCTAATATTAATCATGATTATCTTTTTTATCTTATGGCGCGTGGTATCCCATTTAAAACGGCTCGTGCACTTTTGATTAAAGGATTTATCTCTGAGCTCATTGATGACATCAAGCAGGATAAGATTCAAATCGTTTTGGAGAATATCATTAGTAAATGGCTTGAAAAAAATGTTTAAGGTAGAAAAAATGGAAAATAACGTACAAACATTTACTTATAATGTCGAAGAAATTCGGCGTGATTTTCCTATTTTGCACCATCAAGTTTATGGAAAGCGATTAGCATATCTTGATAGTAGTGCTTCTGCCCAAAAACCAATGTCAGTACTCAATGCAATGAATAATTATTATCACTATAGTTATGCTAATGTGCATAGGGGAATGTATTTTTTAGCCAATATAGCAACACAATCCTATGAAAATTCTCGTGAAACCGTTCGTGTTTTTCTAAATGCTCAAAAAGCTGAAGAAATTGTTTTTACGAAAAATGCAACAGAAGCTATTAATACTGTTGCTTATGGTTGGGCGATGCCAAAACTCAAAGAAGGTGATGAGATTGTTCTAACGATCATGGAACATCATTCAAATATTATTCCTTGGCATTTTCTCCGTGAACAAAAAGGTGTTAAACTTATTTTTGTTCCTGTCGATGAAAATGGTGTTCTGCACATTGAAGATTTCCAAAAGGCTTTAAGCGAAAAAACGCGGCTTGTTGCTATAACGCATATGTCCAATATATTAGGAACTGTGCCTCCTGTTAAAGAGATTATTAAACTAGCACATCAAAATTCTATTCCGGTTCTTGTTGATGGTTCTCAAGGAGCAGTACATTTAACCGTTGATGTGCAAGATCTCGATTGTGATTGGTATGTCTTTACAGGTCATAAGCTTTATGGTCCCACTGGTATTGGTGTTTTGTATGGTAAAGAAGATAGATTAGAAGAAATGCGTCCTTTTCAAGGGGGAGGGGAAATGATCGAGGAGGTAACAACCGATAAGGTGTTTTATAATGCTCCTCCTTACCGTTTTGAAGCAGGTACCCCTCCTATCGTTGAAGCTATTGGATTAACTGCGGCGATTGATTATATACAAGAGAAAGGTCGTAGCACGATTCATGCCCATGAGAGGTCCCTTTTAGCTTATGCGCAGGAAAAACTTAAAATGGTTGAGTCATTGCGTATTTATGGTCATTCTCCCAATAAAGGAGCTATTATATCATTTACAATTGAAGGAATTCACGCCCATGATATCGCTATGTTTATTGATAGAAAAGGGGTTGCAATACGTGCGGGAACTCATTGTGCACAGCCTTTATTACAGCGCTTTGGTCTAACATCTATTTGCCGCGCATCGTTAGCCATGTATAACACTAAAGAAGATATAGATCAATTGGTAGAAGCATTGCAAGAAACAAGGACATTTTTTAATGGCTGAATTAATTGAAGAGCGTCATTCTACAGAATCTGTTGAAACTGTAAGTGAAAATAAAAAATCTTACATATCAGCAATTCCAGCAGATGAAATTGATCGTATGACGAATGATATTATTGCTGCTCTTAAAACAGTTTATGACCCAGAGATTCCTGCTGATATTTATGAGCTAGGACTGATTTATCGTATTGATATTGAAGATGATCGTTCAGTAAAAATTGAAATGACTCTTACAGCACCGGGATGCCCTGTTGCTGGTGAAATGCCGGGGTGGGTAGAAAATGCAGTCAGTGCAGTTGAAGGGGTTTCGTATGTTGAAGTCACTATGACTTTTGATCCACCATGGACACCTGATTGTATGTCAGAAGAAGCTCAAATTGCTGTCGGATGGTACTAAAAGTATTGTTAAGAGACTCTAATTTAGCCATTCATGAATAAGCTGTTTACTTTTCACAAGCGTTTGAATTTAAGGACGATCGCATGAGTTATAATAAACAAAAATTAGAACTTAACTGGATTGGAAAAGAAAAACGCCCAAAACTAGAGCCTCGTATCTTATTAGAGGATCTTGAAAAATCTTATCACGCTTCGCATCAAATATCATCCCAAGATATTTTTGATAATAAACTTATTTTTGGTGACAATTTGCTCGCACTCAAAGCGCTTGAACAAGAATATATGGGGAAGATAAAATGTATCTATATCGATCCGCCTTATAATACAGGCAATGCCTTTGAACATTATGAAGATGGTTTAGAGCATTCCATATGGCTCAGCCTTATGAGAGACAGGCTAGAATTGTTACATCATTTACTGGCGGATGATAGAAGTATCTGGATATCAATTGATGATGATGAACAAGCCTATCTTAAAGTGATGATGGATGAAATTTTTGGTCGCCAAAATTTCATCAACAATATTATTTGGCAAAAGAAATATGCTCCACAAAATGATACAAAATGGCTTTCCGATAACCATGATTTTATCATGGTTTATGCCAAAGATAAAACGATTTGGCGCCCTCAATTGCTTCCTCGTTCAAACAATATGGATGCGCGCTATAAAAATCCTGATAATGATCCTCGCGGTCCTTGGAAATCTGGAGATTTATCCGTAAAAAGAGTAACACCTAAGGATATTTATGAAATCATCACACCTTCTGGACGCAAGGTAATGCCTCCTAATGGTAGAAGTTGGGCTATGAATAAAAAAAATTCTTTGAATTATTGAACGATAATCGTATTTGGTTTGGTCCAACAGGAAGTAATGTTCCTTCTATGAAACGTTTTTTATCAGAAGTAAAAAATGGTATGGTTTCAATGACGATTTGGCTCTATACAGAAGTGGGACACAACCAAGATGCCAAAAGAGAAGTCAAAGTTTTTAATTCTGATAATGTCTTTACAACTCCCAAACCTGAGCGGTTAATGGAACGCATCATTCAACTTGCCACTAATCCTGGTGATCTTGTTTTAGATTCTTTTGCGGGTTCCGGCACAACCGGTGCTGTTGCTCATAAAATGGGAAGAAAGTGGATTATGATTGAACTTGGTGAACATTGTCACACCCACATTATCCCTCGTTTAAAACAAGTCATTGATGGAACTGATCAAGGGGGAATTTCCAAAAGTGTCAATTGGCAAGGTGGCGGTGGATTTCGTTATTATAGTCTTGCACCTTCTCTGTTGCAAAAAGATCCATGGGGACAATGGATTATTAGTCGCGAATATAATGCTGCGATGCTTTCAGAAGCAATGTGCAAACATATGGGATTTACCTATGCACCTGATGAAAATCATTATTGGATGCAAGGGTACTCAACCGAAACAGATTATATTTATGTCACAACAAGCGCTATGACCCATGAACAACTCCGTATAATGAGTGAAGAGGTAGGCTCTCATCGCACGTTGCTGATTTGTGGTACAGCCTTTGATACAAAATCAGCATCCTTTGAAAATCTGACACTCACTAAAATCCCCCGTGCAGTGTTAGAAAAATGCGAATGGGGAAGGGACGATTATAGTTTAAATGTAGCCAATCTTGAACCAGTGATTGTGGTAAAAGAAAACAACAAAAATAAAGATATTGCGCAAGCAGAATTAGATTTATTTGAATAGTATATAAAAAGCGGAGTTTTTCATGAACACTATTGAAAAAAGGATTTCTGCTCGCTTATCGTTACGTGATCCTCAACGTGAATCTTTAAATATTTTGGTAAAAATCTTAGAAAATATAGAGCTTTCTAAAAATGCTGATTTGGTTGCAGAGTTAGAAGTGATAAAAAATCTTTATCCTTCTGTACAAGATTTTGAACGAAACTTTCCCTCTTTTTGTTTTGCCTTAGCAACGGGTGTTGGAAAAACGCGACTTATGGGGGCTTTTATTAGCTATCTTTATTTAACAGGTCGCAGTCGCCATTTTTTTGTTTTAGCGCCAAATTTGACTATTTATGAAAAGTTAAAACAGGATTTTAGTCCCCAAAGTCCGAAGTATGTTTTCAGTGGAATGAGTGAATTTATTGCCAATAGACCCGTTATTATTACAGGTGAAGATTATGAAAGTGGTAAAGGTATTCGCGTTGATGAACACCATTTTGAAGGACAAAAGCGTTTGTTTGAGAATAGAGATACGGCCTTTATCAATATTTTTAATATTTCTAAAATTAATACAACAGATAATAAAAAAGGCGCACTAAAATCTAGTATTCCGCGAATTAAACGCTTACAAGAAACGATTGGTGAAAGTTATTTTGATTATCTCGCAAATCTTCCTGATTTAGTTTTGTTAATGGATGAAGCACATCGTTATCGAGCTTCTGCTGGTGCGGCAGCAATTAATGAGTTAAAACCTGTTTTAGGAATAGAGCTTACAGCGACACCAAAAACAATAGGTGCAAAACCTGTAGATTTTAAAATGTTGTCTATAGTTATTCACTTGCAGAGGCTATGAGGGATGGTTTTGTAAAAGAGCCTGCTGTTGCTACACGTAAAGATTTTCAACCTCAAAATTATACATCTGAACAATTAGAACATATCAAATTACAAGATGCAATTCATGCCCATGAAAACGTGAAAGCAGATTTAATTGTCTATGCAAAAGATTATAACAAAAAGTTCGTTAAGCCTTTTATTTTAGTTGTCGCTCAAGATACAAATCATGCACAGAAATTGCGTGATTTATTGGAATCAGATGATTTTTTTGCAGGAGCTTATAAGGGAAAAGTTATAGAGATTCATACAAAACAGTCGAATATAGAAGAAGATCAAAATATTCAAAAGCTGATTGCAATTGAAGATTCTCATAACCCAACAGAAATTGTTATTCACGTTAATAAATTAAAGGAGGGGTGGGATGTTACGAATCTCTATACTATTGTACCGTTGCGTGCATCGGCTTCAGAAATTTTAACAGAGCAAACAATTGGGCGTGGATTGCGTTTGGCTTATGGGTATAGAACAGGCGTGGAAGCTATTGATCGTTTAACAATTATTGCGCATGATCGTTTTCAAGATATTATTGATCGTGCAAACGATCCAAACTCAATTATAAAAAAGCATATTGAGATTGGAACAGGAGGGAATATCCCCTTTGAAAAGACCGATATAGTGACAGTTCCAAGTCAAGTAGAAGCTTTATTGATGCAAACGATGGTAACACGTAATTCCGATATAAATGGAGCATCTTCTGATTTACAAAGTATCATATTACGTAATACAGATTCCCCTACATTAACACCTGAAGAGCAAGATATTGTAGCGATCGCGTGGGATCTTATCAAAGAGAATGATAAATTGTCAAGTTCTCAAATGCTTTGTTCTACACAGATACAAGAAAAAATTGCTAATAAAGTTATGAATATTAAGCCTTCATCACAAAAGTCTCTTGTATCAAAAGTGGTGACAATTCTGACAAAACAATTAACAGAACTGATAATAGATATTCCAAATATTATACTCATACCTTCGCGTGATGTTATTTATGGTTTTTATGATTTTGATTTAAAAAATCTAGAAAGCTTAAATTTTCAACCTGTTAGTAAAGAACTTTTAATTCGAGAATTGCGTACCCATAAAAGCATTTTTCTTACTTCTAAGAATGAATATGTAAAAGAGCCTTATCTTGAAAACTACATCATTCGTGGTTTGATTGATAATGACTTTGTCGATTATGATAACCATACGCTCTTATTACGAAAATTAGCTAGTCAGATAGTAGAACATTTCCGATCTTATTTACCCAATGATACAGCTGTTGAGAACGTCTTAATTCACTATCAGCACAAGCTTACTAGTTTTATTGTTGCGCAATTAAGAGAACATCAATGGGAAACGCAAAAAGATTATGCGGTTAAAGTTACACGAGGTTTTACAACTTTATCACCTATCCATTATGTGTTACCGCAAGGGACGTCTCCTCTTGATTTTCGTAATATTCCTGCCATTAAAAGTGATATTAAAAAACTTGTATTCAGCGGCTTTAGTAAATGCTGTTATCCTTTACAAAAGTTTGATTCAGTAGAAGGGGAATTACGATTTGCTCAAATATTAGAGGATGATGCACAAGTCTTGAAATGGATAAAACCCGCTCGAGGTTTTTTCAGAATAGAATATGATAAAGGATCAATCTATGAACCGGACTTTGTTGTAGAAACGAAGGATGCCAAATATCTTTGTGAGCCTAAAAAAGCCTCTGAAATGCAAAATCCTATTGTTTTAAAAAAGAGAGAAGCTGGCAGTTCAATGGTGTTGTTATGCAACGCGCTATGCGGCGACTTATGGCGATAAAAAATGGTATTATGTTCTTATTCCCCATGATGCTATTAAAGCAAATAGTAGTTTTGAAGGTTTGTGTGCAGAGTTTACCATTTCAGAATCTATACTTGAGAGCTCGTAACTTTTTGCTTCAAAAATAAAACACATAAGTTTTTTTAATTGACGGGTGTGAGGTTCAATCAAATGTTTGAATAATTATTTTTAACTTTTTTCTAACGACGTTAAAATAAAAAGAAAAATGTATAGAAAAGTTATACAAGATTATGCTTTTGTATGGGGATTTGTAGCACATTTACAATTTTTTATAAAAGTACAATCTTATTTTCGTTATGTGAAAAGATCTTTGAGTTATAGTCATAAATTAAAAAAATATTTTGATTTTATTGAGTAATTTGATAAATGTTCTTTTTTTTAAAAACTTAAACAGTTTATTGTTCTTTCATTTAAAACGCCTGAATATAATGAAATACCCAGAGGATAAAAGGGGGAGTTTTTCATATGACTTTAAATTTAACAAACACTGTTTTTAATTTTTTAAAGAAAAACCCGACAAAAAAGTTTACAGCTCGAGAAATTGCTCAATGGATATTTGAAAATTACCCAGAGAAATGCCGCCAAAAACAAAAGCATTCAACGGCGATAATCAATCCCCTTAATAGTGATACAGTTCTTATTCAGCAAATTGTTGCTGAAATAGGATCGCAGCGCCCTCAATTACAAAAGCGTTATTCAGAAATTAAAACCACTGAAGGACGACCGCGACAATATTATTTTACTAAACAAACAGATAGTGCTGAAATTGACGCAATAGAGGACAATGCAAAGAGTAGAACAGAAGGTAGCTCTGTTAAAGAGCATGATCTTTATCCGTTATTATCTAAATTTTTATGGTCAGAGCTTGCAGTTTATAGCAAGCGCATTAATGAGAAATGTTCTCGTAATAAACATGGTGCAGGCGGAAATAAATGGCTTTATCCAGATCTCGTAGGGATGCAAGATTTAAGCAAGGAATGGAATCGTGAAATCAAAGACTGTGTTTTGCAATATTTTGATAAAAAGACAAAGCTTTGGTCTTTTGAAGTAAAAATTCTCATCAATCGTTCAAATTTACGAAAAGCATTTTTTCAAACAGTTAGTAATTCTTCATGGGCTAATTTGAGTTATTTAGTAGCTAGTGAAATTGAAGGAGTTGATACATTAAAAGAGCTTCGGATGCTTTCAAGTTTGCATGGAATTGGATTTATAAGACTTAATAAGGAAAACTCTTCCGAGAGTGAGATCTTAATTCCTGCCAAAGAACGTAGTGATATTGATTGGGATACTGCTAATAGATTAGTGGAGGAAAACAAAGATTTTCTTGATTATATTAAGCTCATTCGTCAATTTTATCAAACTGGTGAGATGCGTCCTCTAGATTGGGATCATATGTATCTATGAGGGGTATTTTTAAAAAGACTCTATTGTTTAAAAGCCTTTTTTCAGAATGATGAAAAATTACTCTAACTATTTTATTTGTCTTATTATATTGGTATAATATGTTGATTTACTAATGATAATTAGTCTTTAAACTTAAATGAGGGGAATGAATATCCTAGTATTCAATCCTTTTAAACCATCTCATATTGATATTGTATCAATTAAAATTTTTCTCACGTACCTCATGAGTAGGGTTGAGTAGGGGAAGAGTAAAAATTCTGTTTTAAGCCTGTTCTATTTTGTGCATTGAGCGTGATTCCATTAGATACTAGACTTAATGATTATAATTTATTATAAATTTGCTATTATAGAGGGTGAAATTCGACTTTTTTGCTTTGTTTACATCAAGCATGGAAAATATTACTTCCTCATATTGAAGTCTTCTTACGGAGAATTTACACTACTATTTCTTTAATTTCCATTGCTGTTCGTTTTGATGATTACTAAGCTTTTTGTTATCCGAAGTAAACATTCAAAAAAACATTAATTTTATAAAATATTCACATAGTTTACTCAATTTCTTGAAATAGATTTAAAAAATAAATTTCTCTCACACCTTATGGTAAAGGAAGTGTGTACTGTCGCAGTCTGCCACAATACTCTCTTTATTTTTCAATAATACCGCACGCTAAACGTGAACCACCTCCGCCAAGCGGTAATGGTTTATCTGATTGATTATCAGCCCCTAAATGAATGACTAAAGAGCGCCCTTTAATTTCAGAGATTTTTTTTAATCGTGGAGCAAGAACGCTCATTATGGCATATCCCTTCTTATCAACATAAAGTGCTGGTAAATCACCAAGATGACCATTGACATTATAAGGTCCTAAATGTTTTCCGGTATGTTCCGGATCATAATGTCCACCTGCGCTTCCACCAATTATACCATCTTTTTTATCACATGAAGGATTTACATGTACATGAAAACCATGTATTCCTTCTGATAAAGTAGATAAATTAGGGATGAAAATCAAACCGTGTATGTTTTCTTCAATTTTAATGCTACCAATAGCCTTTTTGGAATTGTTATCTTCTAATTTATAAATATTTACTTGTTTTGATAGTGCTAATGCAGAATTTTTATGAATTAAAAATGCCATAAAAAACAATAATGATAATAATATTTTTTTCATGAAATACCTTTATACTTATCTTTAAATAGATTATTATCTATAAATAATAATCTATACTAATTATATGTTATATAAGTGTCTTAAATTGAACTTTAAAAAAAATAATTTACATAGAAATATTAGTTTTTATAAAGAGCAAATAAAATAAAGTATGTTTATATATATTTCTGAACATAACTTTTATTTTTTGATCTATAAAAAATACAGCTTTTATGGATGGATAATTATATCTCACTTACATTTCTTCAAGAGATGTGTTTAAAAAATCTACTTTTTGAGGTATTATAAGAAATTAAATAAGGAATTTTAGTAAGTTAGCTATTATTTCATTTATAATATGATGATCGTTTCATCAAAAAAAGAACATATAATTTGTTGATGATTTAATTGTTTTTCGTAGAAAAAATGACGAGAAATTTCTATTCATTATGAAATTTATAAGAGAAAAAATTATTATGATTCATATAAATTTCCCAATAAAATACAGCATATACCGACACTCCCTCCCATTCCTGATCCTATCAGTGCTCCTATTATTATTCCGGCAGAAAGTGCTACTCCTATACCCATTGCGATAACTGGACCAAATCCTGGAAGAGCAATATAACCATAAGCTGCAAGAGTTGCCGCGATAGCTCCTGATATGCTACCATTTAAACCGCCAATGAAAGCAAATTCTTTAATAGAATGGCAGCACTCTTTTAATTTTTTTTTCTTACAGCTGTGAAAAGAAACGTTGCTGTAAGTTTTTAAATCAATCATATTCTTTTCTTTCATTTTGAATGCTAACTGTTCCTGAATAGTCAACGGATACGAAAAAATGGGACTTTTTAAATTTTACTAAAGCACGCCAGATACCATTGTCATCTAAGCGCAATCGTTTAATATTCTCAAAACCATTTTGCATAAGACAATTTTTAACTTGTGAAGCAGTAAATGAGTTCTGACCTATTTTAGTGACCTTTTGAGTAGAGCTATAGGTAAAGGTTTGACAATAAGGAAGGTGAAAAACTTCACTTATTGAAGTCGTGACTATCAACGAGACACATGCAATCATTATAAAAAAAGTACTTAATTTCAAAAAATTATTTAGTGTCATCTTGTTACCATTTGTTGAAACAACACTTCATTAACCTCTGTGTTACTAACAGGTTCCAAAGATGATTTTATTTTTAATATTATACTTAACAATAAAAATTTTTAAAAATATATTGATTAAATAAAACTGTTTTTTTTATTATCTATTTTCTTATTAAAATTAATTTTATAAAATAACTTTTTCAAAACGGTATTATTTTTCATTTTATTTATAGTTCTAAATTTAACAGTTATGATTTAGCAAGATATCTTTATAATTTAATTTGTAGTCTATAATTCAGTTTTCTCTTATTTCATATCAACATACTAAATAATATAATAATTTTTAATAAAAAATAATTTACAGTTATATTAATTAAACATGTTATTATTATAAATATAATTAATTATTTTAATATAATTTGTTACTTCTTAGAAAGAACAAAAATATTTTTTTACATCAGTAATAGATATGATTCAAAATACAATTTATTATTTTTTATCTTACGTTATTATTCATTATTGCTTAGTAGAGCTGTTTTGATGATTTTGTTGGAAATATTTGCATAATTTCCTTGAATCCATAACCGGGATACATTCCTTCGCGCATAAATAAATTACGTAATGGTGGGAAACTATGCAACAAACCAAGCCCAATGCTTCGTATGATATGAACAGGCAACATATGAGAAAGTAGAGCAGAGTTCAGTGTATGAACAGCTCCACTTCGGATTAATATATCTGGTTTTCGGCATTTGTTATAATGTGCAACAATCATTTCAGAGTTAGAATTGGATATTTTATCCGGTAAAATATCAATTAAAGTTTGGACATCACGGAATCCTAAATTCAATCCCTGTGCCCCAATAGGGGGAAAAACATGAGCGGTTTCACCCACTAAAATTGTTCGATTAGCAGCAAAATGATGAGAAAGAAGTCCGAAAAGCGGCCATGCTTGAATTGATGTTTCTAAGCTTAGCTTTCCAAGCATTGATTGCATTTGGTTTTCGATCATTTTTGCAATTGTTTTTGGTTCTATATTTAATAATTCCTCAGCGCGGGAAGGATGAACAACCCATACAAGACTAGATCTTCGTCCTGGTAGTGGAACCTGTGTAAATGGACCGTGTTCTGTATGAAATTCAGTTGATGTATTTTGATGAGAAAACTCATGAGAAAAGTTGAGAACAAGTGCTTTTTGGGGATAATTCCACTGTTTGACACTTATCCCTGCTGCGGCACGTGTAAGAGAGTGACGTCCATCAGCTGCAACAACAAGTGGTGCTTGAATAATTCTATGATCAGCAAGAGTAATGCATACATGGTTTTTTGTGTGATGAACAGATTTGGCTGCAGAAACAAATCTTGTAATATTGGGCGTATGTGTAACAGCGTCGACTAAAGCACTGTTCAATTTTACATTAGGTATATTATAGCCAAAAGCTTTTTCGCCAATTTCAGTAGAAGAAAAATGCACCGTAGGAGCATGCACAATTCTAGAAGTTATATCTATAATTCTCATGGACGATAAAGCAGCTGCATGTTTTTGAAGATTATCCCAAATATTGAGTTTTTGAAGCATGCGTATTGCAGGCATCATAAGAGCCGTTGTCCGTAACTCATCTGTATGAGCAGGGGGCCCAACAAGAAAAACAGAAAGCCCCTTCTGTGCAAGACTCAGCGCGGCTAACATTCCGACAGGACCTGCACCAATAACAGCAATATCTTTATGCTCTTCCTTTTCAAATATCACAACGATTTGAACCTTTATTCATTGAGAAAATATTTTAACATTTCCAAATGATCTCTCTCTTTTTATTATATGAAGCTCTTCTATTATTATAGTATGTAATAAATAATGCGATATAAAAAAGTAACCTTTTTATGATTTTTTAAATGCTGAGTTATATCATCGTTAAAAAATGGCGTATTGATAGATGGTTGAAGACTTTAAAAACGAGGATAAGAAAACCTTGAAACGTAAATTAACAAAGAAAATCAAAACAAATGCTAAATTATTACGCCATAAAAAAGTAACAATGCCACAAGCAAAGGCCTTTTCCGTTCATTTACTAACAGCTTCGGGATCATTTTTAGCGTTTCTTTCTCTTATATCAGCCTCTCAAAAAGAATGGACAGCTATGTTCTGTTGGCTTGGGCTTGCTCTTCTCGTTGATGGTATAGATGGACCAATTGCACGCAAACTTGATGTTAAGTACGTTCTTCCAACATGGTCTGGAGAGCTGTTAGATAATATTATTGATTACGTGACTTATGTCTTAATTCCTGCCTTTGCACTCTATCAAAGTGGTTTCATGGGGGTAGGGTTATCATTTTCATTGAGTGCAATTATTGTTATTTCATCTGCTATTTATTATGCAGATACTAGTATGAAAACCAAAGAAAACTTTTTTAAAGGATTTCCTGTTGTTTGGAATATGATGATTTTTACGCTTTTTGTCGTCAGACCAGGAGAGTGGATTACTTTTATCATTATTGTTTTATCGGCGATTATATCTTTTTTGCCAATTTATTTTATTCATCCAGTAAGAGTCCTTCGTTTACGTAAAATTAATTTTCCCATTTTTCTCTTATGGTGTTTTTTTGGTGTTTCTGCCTTCTTTTATCAACTAGAGGCTCCCTATTGGGTTAAAATAGGAATTTCGGTAACAGGAATTTATATATATTGTATTGGCGCAATCATGCAAATATTTCCTAAACTTGGGGCAAAAAGTATAAAAAAACAATGAATAATTGTTTTAAGAAGGGTGTGAGATGCAAATTAATTTTGGAGCAGATGATGATATTTCTTTTACGAAAGAAGGGTGTGCTGGTATTATAAAGCTCACACGTCCTTCAGCATTAAACGCTCTTAATCAACGAATGGTTTCAGCTTTAAAAAAAGCTCTCAGAACATGGGAAACAGATGATAATGTTTCTTGTGTCTTAATTGAAGGGGAAGGGCGTGCTTTTTGTGCTGGTGGAGATGTTGTAGAAATCTATCATATGGGGAAAAGTGCTGCTGCTTGTCAATACTTTAGAAATGAATATAGTTTAAATGCTTATATCAAACATTTTTCAAAGCCCTACATTTCTTTCTTAAACGGTATTTGGATGGGAGGAGGGGTAGGTATTTCTCTCTATGGCTCGCATCGAATTGTTACAGAAAATACAGTTTTTGCTATGCCAGAAGGTGCGATTGGATTTTTCCCAGATGTAGGTGCAAGTTTTTTCTTACCATCTCTTCCCAATCATTTTGGTATCTATCTTGCATTAACGGGCGCACGTATAAAGTGGGGAGATTGCTTAAATTTAGGATTAGCAACACACGCCGTTGCTGAAACTGAATTCGATATGATTAGAAAAGCTGTTATTGAGCAAGGAGATCCTACTTTAGCTTTAAACGAGCGAGCAATTACAAAAGACTATGAAACAAGTCATGAAATACGTTGTATTATTAACACTTGTTTTAGTGCACATACCTTAGAAGAATGTCTTGAGTTGCTACATAAAAAAAGCAATGAAGATGTTTTATTTGCTAAAGAATGTTATGATATTTTGCAGTCACGTTCTCCGACAAGTTTAAAAGTTATCTGGAAACAAATGAAACAAAATTCATCTCAAACGTTGGAAGATTGTATGAAAATTGAAAACCGCATAGCGTATCATATGATTCATTCACATGATTTTTATGAAGGTATACGTGCTATGTTAATCGATAAGGATAAAAGACCTCAATGGCAACCAGATAAACTTTCAAATGTGACAGATGAAATGGTAGATTCTTACTTCCAACCTGTTGAACAAGAGTTATTATTGTGAAAAATAATTCTCACAAACAGATTTCAAAAATCAATTTAATCTATAACTGTTACTTACGGTTTTTGGCACTTATTTGCTTAGTTCTAGGTATTTGTTATTGGATACGCCTTGTTGGTGTTTTTCCAGGTATTCTATGGCGTTTTGATCTTATGCCTTGGCAGTGGCAATTTGCATCAGCTATATTGGCTATTCTCTATCCTATTGCCTTAGTTGGACTTTGGATGTATTCACTATGGGGTATCATTGTGTGGTGTATTGCAGCATTGATTGAAGCAATAACAATATATTATTCCGATTTTATTTATCAGCCATTTGTACCATTATTTCATGGAATATTGTTTTTAGCTTTTATAGTACTACAAATTGTAATTATTTTTTTTAAAAGAGTAAAAAATAAAAAAACATTGTGATTGAAATTTTCGAGCCAGAATAACAGGCTCGATTTTCGATCTTAGCTAACTTAACTAGCTCAAGTAGCTCATTTTAAAGCTTCGTTCCTCAAAACATTGATGCTAGCTATACTTCTCCATAAAGTTCCATAATATATATTATGCGATAATATGATGCAGAAGATAAATCCTTTATCCAAAAAGAAAACCCTACTTTAAAACATCATCATAATATTTATATCATACAATTTACTTTTAAAATAAAATTTGGTCTTTAAGGTATATTCCTTAAAGACCAAAAATAGTGATAATGAAGTTACGTCGTATAAATAATAAAAATTACTGTACTATTTTACAACGTTTCATACGTGCAAGATCACTCAAAACAGCATTACGATTATTTAAAGCTGAAATTTCATTACTTTCACTGGATTTAGTATCCATAAAAAACAAAGCAGGTACAAATACAACACTTGCTGCTGCTAAAGCCACGTTCTTATTTCTTGCTTTAGAACGCTCTGCAATTGTATCATTAATCTGACGTTTATTAGCAAAAAACTCCCGTTGAATATCGGCACAACTCATTGATCCGTCATGTAATGTTGTCGTTGCAATATTTTTTTCTAAACGCCCCCCACATGCTGTTAAGGAAACTGCTAAAACCACAATACATACACCCCGCTTAAAATTCTTATACATAAAAGCCTCATTTTTGACATAAAAAAACACTAAATATGTCAAAAATGAAATAAAATAAAGGATAAATTTAAAAGTATTTTATTTAACTTAAATATTGCGCATAATAAGCTTATGCATCTGTTTCAAAAGTAAGACCTTGATATGCAGGTTTTACATAGGATGGAACGTAATTTATAACCTTATTGTAATCCAGCGATCTGTCCATATGTGTGAGTATTGCTTGTTTTGGCTTTAAATATTCTATCCACTGTAATGCTTGATCAACAGAAAAATGACTCGGATGGGATTTAAATTGAAGAGCTTCAATGATGAGAACATCCAAATCCATTAATTTGGATAAAGTTTTTTCAGGAAATTCACTAACATCCGTACAATAGGCAACATTCCCAATCCGAAAACCTAAGGAATGAATGTTTCCGTGGTGTTGTAAATGTGTATTGACGCTTATTTCTCCGCCCTGCCCCTGAATAATAAATTGGCTATCTTCATTGATAAGATGCTCTTTTAAAATGGGAGAATAAGATGAATCTTTTGGAGTTTGAAAACAATATCCGAAAGCACTTTTGAGATGCTCTAGTGTAAATCTGTCGGCATAGATATCTATTAAACATTTTTGTGCAAGTGCATAGCTGCGTAAATCATCAATACCGTGGATATGGTCTGCATGAGAATGCGTGTAAAGAGCAGCATCAAGATGGCTTACACGCGCATCGATCATTTGTGAGCGAAAATCTGGACCTGTATCAATAACGATCGTTGTTTTGCCTCCTGAAGGTTTAATACGTTCAACTAATAAAGAACTTCTGTAGCGTTTATTTTTAGGGTTATTCGGATCACATGTTCCCCAATCACCATTAGGTCTTGGCACTCCTGGAGAAGGACCACAACCTAATATTGTAAATCGGTATTGATCACACATATCTTTTGCCTTATTTCATTTTGCTAAATAAACGAAAAGCATTACGCGTTGTTATTTGAGCTGTTTCTTCAATGCTTAAGCCAATTGTTTCAGCCAAAACAGCTGCTGTATAACATACAAAAGATGGTTCATTTGTTTTGCCCCGATGGGGACTAGGTGCTAAAAATGGAGCATCTGTTTCCACTAACAAATGCTCATGGGGCACAATTTTTGCTATTTCACGGATTTCAAGTGCGTTTTTAAAAGTAAGAATACCCGAAAAAGAAATATAACCACCAAGTTCAATTCCAGCACGAGCAAGTTGCATTCCAGACGAATAACAATGAAGGATAAAGGGAAAAGCTCCTTCTTTTATCTGTTCACGTAATATTTTCTCCATATCGATATCGGCATTGCGTGAATGTATAACAAGAGGAATCTGTGTTTCTCGAGCAGCAATGATATGTTCTTGAAAAACTTTCTTTTGCTCTTCTGGTGTAGAATAATCATAATGATAATCAAGTCCCCCCTCCCCAAATGCAACAATTTTAGGGTGATTCGAAAGCTGTATAAGCTCTTTGGCTGTAATATTTTGTTCTTCATGCGCGTGATTGGGGTGTGTTCCAACGGAACAAAAGACTTGATCATAGCTTTGCGCAATGGCTAACAGTTTATCTAACTTATGAACATGGGTTGAAATTGTTATCATACGTTTAACGTCAGCATCTAAAGCCCGTTGGATAACATTATCCAAATCTTGTGAAAAGTCTTCAAAATCAAGATGACAATGTGTATCAATCAACATGATGAGTGTCTTCTTTCTTCAAGATATAACGAGGAAAAATTGGTTCTGGTGGTGGAAGATCAAGCCCTTCTTGAATTTTTGAATGACTTATATGATACAATAACCGATCATCTTCAGCAACCGCAAGGCTATCAAGAAGTTTTGTTGCTGATTGGGGTATGAAAGGCAAAAGCATAATTCCTATTCTCCGCAAGATTTCTACAGTTATATAAAGAACTGTAGAAAATCGTTCTCGATCGTTTTTACGTAAACTCCAAGGTTGTTCGTTGGCAAAATAGCGATTGGCATCTGCTACAATTGAAAAAATAGCTGAAAGTGCTAAATGCATACTATAAGAAGACATAGCTTGGTGTACAGTTTCAAGTACTTGAAGAGATTGTTCTAAAAGCTGTTTATCTTGAGCTAAAAATAAAGCTGGTTTCGGGACTTGTGCATTACAATTTTTGGCAATCATAGACAAACAGCGCTGTGCTAAATTACCAAGATCGTTAGCAAGATCAGCATTAATACGGTTCACAAGGCTTTCATGACTATAACTACCATCTTGTCCGAATGGCACTTCACGGAGAAGGAAATAACGGACCTGATCAAGACCATAATGATCAACCATTTCAAAAGGATCAACGACATTTCCAATAGATTTTGACATTTTTGCACCACGATTAAGTAAAAAACCATGTGCAAAAATATTTTTAGGCAATTCAATTCCAGCAGACATTAAAAATGCCGGCCAATAGACTGCATGAAAACGAATAATATCCTTACCAATAATATGCGTATTTGCAGGCCAAAAATCACGTTTTTTTGAATTTTCATTGAAAAAACCTATTGCTGATAGATAATTTGTAAGCGCATCAACCCAGACATACATCACGTGCTTTGGATTCTCAGGAACAGAAATTCCCCAGTTAAAACTTGCGCGTGAAATAGAGATATCTTTTAAACCTGATTTGATAAAACTTATAATTTCATTACGCCGCTCAAATGGAGCAATAAAATCAGGATGTTTTTCATAATATTCAAGAAGAGCCTTTTCATAATGAGAAAGTCTAAAAAAATAACTTTCTTCTTCATTCCATTCAACTGGAGAGCCTAATTCTTTCTCACGACGGATGTTGTCTGCTCCAATTTCCGTATCTTTTTCTTCATAATAGGCTTCTTGGCGAACCGAATACCACCCCGTATAACGACCGAGATAAATATCGCCATTTGCTTCCATCTTTTTCCAAATTTCTTGACAAGCTTGATAATGGCGTTCTTCTGTCGTACGGATAAAATCATCGTTAGAACAATTTAATACTGCAAGCATTTTTTGAAACACCGCACTATTACGATCTGCAAGTTTCTGAGGTGTCATGCTTAATGCAGCTGCGGTTTGTTGCATCTTGAGACCATGCTCATCTGTACCAGAAAGAAAAAATACATTTTTTCCGTTTAACCGTTGAAAGCGGGCTAAAACATCGCTTGCAATGGCACTATAAGCATGTCCAATATGTGGAGCACCATTAGGATAAAAAATGGGAGTTGTTATGTAATATGTGTCACGCATGTCATACTCGTTGTAAAACGCTATAAAATAGAAGATATAATGACATAACGCTTGTTCATCGCATTGTCACGGAAAAACTAATTCTCATGAATGATCTTATGAACTTTAAAAAGTAAGTTAATAACAAACTGCTTTTTATCGAGATTAAACAGTTGTATTTCCTCTATTTCTTGATGAATCTCCTGCCATTTTTCCGCATATTTTTTTGAGAGAAATAAGTCTCCCTTTTCAACGAGCATGATAGCTTTTTTTTGAATTTTATTAAGAATTTCATCACAAAATTGTTGAAATTGGAATGTAGAAGAAGCAGATGAAAATGTTTGTGCAAGAGTATGTACAATTGTTGCGTTACAAACAGGTTTCTCTAGGAGAGCATCAATTGTTTTAATAATTTCAAGACCGCTATGGCAAATAAGTAAAGCGGCTTTTCGAGGGCTTCCTTTAGATTTTTTAATAATCATTTCAATTGTTTTTTCATCAGGTAAATCCTGATCGGCGAAAATATGTATAATAACTTTTTTCATTTCATCGTTATTCAACGGACGAAAAGAAATTTTTTGACACCGTGAATGGATTGTTGGAAGCAATTTTCCTGAAGAATGTGCGATAATAACAAATAACGTTTTTGTAGGTGGTTCTTCAAGTATTTTGAGAATTGCATTTGCTGCATTTCTATTCATATCATCTGCAGAATCAATAATAACAATACGCCATCCATTATCTTGCGATGTTCGACTTAAAAAATGCATAATATCACGGATATCATCAACGAGTATTCCTGTTTTAAACTTTTGCGTTTTCACATCAAATCGACGTGAAATATACAAAAGACCAGGGTGACTTCCTTGTGTAATTTGGCGCCATGGGGTAGAATAAGGATCGGGTTTGAAGAAAGAACTCTGTTGAAAACTTAAAATGTTCCAAGCAAGATGAAAGGCTAATGTAGCCTTTCCAATCCCGTATTCTCCTTCAAATAATAATGCATGATGCAAACGCTCTTCTTTAAGCATTTGTGTCAAAAAATGACGCACATCCTCATGACCAAAGATAACATTGTTCTGGGATGGTGATAAAATTGTATCAATATCATCATATTGGCGTAAGGTATTTAAATTACTCATGAAAGCTGATCCAACAATACCTGATGACAAATATTTTTTATTTGATGAGCAATAGCTTCCACTGAGCCAGTGGCATCAATGACTCGAAATCTATGGGGTTCTTGTTTGGCCAATTGAAGAAAAGCCTGACGTCTTTGTTCTTGAATTTCCAACTGATCTTTTTCAAAATAATCAATTTCTTCTGTTTTTTTTCTTCGTAAATTTGCACGCTTCATACCACACATTGCTGGCATATCTAATAAAAATGTTAAATGAGGCAAAATACCATTGAGCGCAATACACTCTAAAACAGAAAGAAGAGAAGAACTGACTCTATTATTGAGTCCTTGATAAACGCGTGTAGAATCAATAAAGCGGTCACATAAAACGATTTTACCTTTTTGCAAAGAAGGTGCAATAACTTCATGAAAATGGTCAGCGCGTGCAGCTGTAAACAAAACAGCTTCAATCAACGGTCCATACTGTTGCGTCTGCCCCGACAACAAAATATGCCGGATTGCTTCTGCTCCTGGCGTTCCTCCTGGTTCTCGTGTTGTAACAACATCATAACCTTGGTGAGAGAGAGACTCAGCAAGTAAAGAAATCTGCACCGTTTTTCCTACCCCCTCCCCTCCTTCGAATGTAATAAAATAACCTGACACGTATGACCTTAACCTTATTAGCGCGTAACTACAAATATTTCCGTAACCATCCAATTGTTATTTCATAGAATGCATTTTTTACTTTTGCAAAGAAACTTCCTTCCTGAATATTCATTCCGGCAAAAACTGGTTTTTCCAGAAGAACCTTTTTATCTTCTAAAATTTGAATAACACCAACTGATTGCCCAGAAACGATGGGGGCTTTCAATGGACCATGATATTTAATTTTTGCTTTAACATTTACTTTTTTTTCATTCGAAAGCATAAAACTTATTGGTGTTTTAACAATGAGTGGAACAAAATTTTTCTTACCACCGTAAACAGAAGCACGACCAACCGTTTCTTCTTTTGTGAAAATTGTTTTGAGATCAAATGCCGTCATCCCCCATTGAAGAATGCGTTCTATTTCTTTTGTATATTTTTTACCATCTTGCAAACCATTGATTGCTAAAAAAAGACGTCGATGATTTTTAGAAATGGTGGCAACCATTGAAAAACCTTCTTTTTCACTGTAGCCAAAACCAAATCCTTCTACACCAATTTCCTTAGAAATAAGAGGGTTTTTATTACGTTGAAAAATATTATTCCATGTAAAATGAGGCTCACAATAAAGTGCATAATAATCCGGATATTCCTGAACAATATGACGTGCTAATATAATCATATCACGCACAGTTACAAATTGTCCCTCTTCGGGTAGCCCTGTAGCATTAACAAAATGACTCTGAGATAATCCGATTATTTTTGCGCGCTGATTCATCAGTTTTACAAAATGATCTTCATGTCCTGATATTCCTTCAGCAAGAATAATAGCAGCATCATTTCCATTCACAATAATTAAACCACGTAAAAGATCAGAAACACTGATTTCTGTCTTTATCTTTGCAAACATAGTGGTTGTACCGGAAGGTGTTCCACCTTTGCGCCAAGCATTTTCACTGACCTTGAATTTTTGCGTACTTTTTAATAATCCTTTTTTTAATTGATGAAATACAACTTCTGCTGTCATCAATTTTACTAATGAAGCAGGAAAAAAAGGAGTATCACTTTGTTTTTCATAAAGTATTGTCTCTGTATCATCATCGAGTAATAACAGTTGTGATGCGGGAGTTTGAAAATCTTGTGCTCTCCCCCACGTATCAAATGCCAATACTCCCCATAATATCAATAAGATCCTTAATGCTGTATACATAGCTGCTCCTCCCATCCCAAAGATCAACATAAAGAATCTTATATAGGAAAAAACTTTTTGATTTCTGAAAATTGAGGAATTATTTACAACTCATAAAAAGATTTTATTTTCATTTAGCTTTAGAAAAAATAATATGACACGTTTTTTATCTTCCATGTAGGTTCAATTTAACATTTTAAATGTATGAGAGACAAAAGATTTTTTCCTATTTTTATTGATAGTATTTTGATTTGTTATGATAAATTATCATTTTAAAATTGAAGCTAACTCAAAATACTGTAAGATTCTCTCATCCCCTCTTCTCATATTGAATTCATTAAAAATCGCTTACTTACGGGTCATAAGTAGGGTTCGTATATGGATAAAAATTATTAAAAAAGAGAGTAAAAATACTTCTTATAAACCTCTCAAGTGTTAAGAATTATCGCACAAAACATTGGGGACTTGCAAAATGTATGATGGTGTCGATTTATATCTTCATAAGAGTAAAGATGCTGATGTCTAAAGGCGTTAACAGTTATACCATTCACAGGCGCTGTCGTAAAATAGGCTTGTAGCGTGTTAAAGTATGTCTCTTTTAAATAAGTCCATGAATTGGCAATGTAAGTGTATTTTGTTTGAGACGCTCTGTTTTTCGTGAGGGAACTTACTCCATTAAAGAACATGATAAACAAAAGCATGAGATAATGCATAATCTTTTCATAAGATATTACCGTAGATACTTTAGAAAGATGCAAGGCCGAATCAAAAGAAAATATTTTTTTACTTGTTAAAGCTTTTTATTCCTCTCAAATCGATTGTACAAGTTGTTTTAGAGATTACACAAACAGACTGACACAATAATTTACCTTCGTCTAGCAAAAGCTATTACAGCAAGAAAAGTACACGCTTTATTAAGCAAGCAATATCATAAAACGACGAATAGACCAGCAATGGAGTGGAAAGGCAGTACTGAATTTATAATAATAGAACCCAACCACGCTTTTTGAAAAGGACAAAGCGCTTTAAATAAAAATCCTACACTAAATCCGTAATTTCTTACCTTTTTTACTAGAAAATTATATAGATAAAAAATCAATGCATTTTTTCTTAAAACAGTTGTAGCCAATTAACCTTTGTTTTTTTGTTTAGCTTATTTATAGAAGCAACTTGATCGAATGGTATCGGCTTATCAACCATGATAGGACCAATTTCTGGCAATTTAACTGCAACAGTTTTATTACGTTGTTCTTGTTCAACAGCAGCTGCTTTAGCTAATTCTTTTTTGTTCCTTGTATTGCGCTGCTCTTTTAACAAAACAGTTTCTCTTTTTTTCGCAACATTTTCCGACGCTAATGAATATGGGGCAGCATTTCCAGGAGTATAAGAGGACATTAAATATGCAGCATCATAATAGCCAATAGGTGCTTCAGCAATATATTCTACTTTAACATCTGCGACCCCCCTATCTACATACCCCAATATTGCCGCAGCTTGCCTTGATAAATCAATGATTCTGTCTTTCATAAAAGGTCCGCGATCATTCACTCTAACAACGATTGAAGACCCATTTTTCAAATTAGTAACACGAGCATAGCTAGGTAAAGGCATTGTAGGATGAGCAGCAGTCAAAAGATTCATGTCATAAATTTCACCGTTGGCAGTTAAACGTCCATGAAAATCTGAACCATACCATGATGCTTCGCCAACACGTTTATAAGTTGGATCACTTTGAGGATAATACCACTTTCCTTTTATTTGATAAGGTTTACCAACAATCGCTCGTCCACGCTTTTTTTCTTCCGATTGATTCTTCTTATTGGATACTTGTTGAGGTAGTACAGAAGTGTTTACGTTAATTGGTTTATTATGATAGGAATCTTTTATTGAAAAATTCATAGTTTGGCTTGCGCAACAAGATACCAGTAACTGAGAAATGACGATCATAGAAAACAATTGAAGTGTTGGTTTAATCATAAAAGTAATTTTCTTTTTTCTATTTGAAGGCATCTATTCAGTCCACTTATTTCTGTTAAGTACTACTTGTAAAAACCACGTCACGCTTTTTGTACGCAACGGAAGAATTTACGTTTTTAAATGATTCCCCTCGCGCATATACCACTCTTGAATTGGCCCCTTCTATCAAGAAATTAACGTATTGTTAACCTTTTTATGGTTTTCATACAAAATAAATGTACTATAGTAGATGTTAAAAAGATTAAAATTTAAACAAATCAACATCTTATAGAAAATTCATTTCATAATATAAGTGTGAATAAGTGGTGATTTTAGCAACTGTTTTGCGAATCATGTAATGCAGTGGGTATTAAAAAACCACCTATGGATTGAGAAAATTAGAAACCGCATGTGCTGCCAACGCAGGTACAACCCTATCCGTAAGTTTGTTGAAAATGGAGACAGCATAGCACCGCTCTATTCCAAAACAGCTGATAGAAAATGACAGACTATAGAATCAATAAAAACTTCAAAAAGAATCAAAACAAAAAAGATTCTTAAATTTTTTATAGCCTATTGATATTACTTAAATTTGGTGAGCGCGCAGGGATTCGAACCCTGGACCTACTGATTAAAAGTCAGTTGCTCTACCAGCTGAGCTACGCGCTCTCACACAAGCTATCTAGTTTGCAGAAAGTGAAGGGAACATACGGTTGACTTTCCATTTGGTCAACACCTTTTGGAAAAAAATATTATTATTTTCTTCAGTTATCAATAATTTTCCGTTTTCGCCCCTTTACTTCATCATTGTATAAGTACTCTTTAATCTTCTTTTTGAAGTTTCAATAAAGGAAAAATTTCACTGCAAAATATTGCATAGATTCGAAGCGTTAAAATTATGAGAAATACCCCCTTCCCCTCACATGGGTTGTTGAGCATAATGGGTAGAGAAGAAAAAATACCTTTTATTATAATATTATTTTTATATCTTTATATTTTAGTGTTCAATTTTCAAATATGAATACAGCTTTATAAGATAATATATTGATTTATAATAATTTATTATTTTTTACTTGAGTGAAAATTCTCAAATACTGTAAGTTTTTCTCATTTCAAATCTTTTTTATATTGAAACAATAAAAAGCATTTTCTTGACCGATATAAGCGAGAGAATAAAACTATAAAAAAGAAATGAAAATACCTTTTATGCCTCCTTTCAACAACCAAAAATATCGCAACATTAGGGTTCATGAAAATAGTATATAGCGGTTGACACGTTAGACTTGAAAATGGAACAATGAGCAACAATGGCTTTGAGAGTATGATTTTTATTCATGTATAATGAATATATAACGAAAGCCAATTTATCCTATAGAATCAAGTGGATATGAAGCTAAAATTTAGTCTCATTGAAAATATCCCGAATGACTATAGATTATGCTCACTATTAGAGCTGTAGATAATTTTACTAAGAATAAAAAAGCAGAAATAATATGCAGTATGCAAAATTATTTTAAGTGTTTTGAATATATAGAATGCCTTCTAATTAACTTTTTTATATCAAAAATTACAAAATACGTAGATATATTTTTAGAAGAAAAGGATAATACTAGTCATAAAATTTAGTGTTGGATAATTCAGTCAGAACTATAAAATATATTTATACATTATTTAATATTAATGTAGATATACAGTATATAAATAATAATTTAAATATATCTATAAATAAACATATTGATTTATTAAACGATAAGATCAAAAACAAAGAAAATAATTTTGATTTGGCGATAAAAAATTGTAAAAGTGTTATATATACATGTATTTTTACTTTACTAATTTTTATTATTTTGATTGGAATATTGAATGCTAACATGTAAACAGTATGAGCTACTCTTGTTTATTCATAACCATATAAAAGAAACTGGTGTTCCTCCTTCTTTTGAAGAAATGAAAAATGCATTAGAACTTTCTTCAAAGTCTGGTATTCATAAGCTCATTATAGCCTTAGAACAACGAGGTTTTGTACGTCGCTTGCCCAATCGTGCTCGTGCTGTGGAGGTGATTCGCCTCCCTGAAAAAATAACATTTAACCTTTCTTTAGCACGTAAAATTTCTCCCAGTATGATAGAAAGAAAGAAAAGGGAAATATCAAAAAGCTTGAGTCCCTTTGATGAAGAAGAAAAAAAAAATATCACCATTCCTATTATGGGACGTATTTCTGCGAGCGTACCCGCCTCTGCTATACTGCAACAAATAAACAGCCTTTCTCTTCCACTCGATATGGTTAATACAGGTGAGCACTACGCATTAGAAGTTAAAGATGATTCTATGATGGAGGCTGGTATCTTTGATAAAGATACGATCATTGTAAAACGTCAAAATACAGCAATAACAGGTGAAATTATTGTTGCGTTTATTGATAAAAAAGAAGCCACATTAAAACGTTATCGACGCAAAGGAGCTTCTATTGCATTAGAAGCAGCAAATCCTCATTATGAAGTACGGACATACGAATCCGAGCGTGTAGAAATACAAGGCAAACTTACCGGTCTTATTCGCAAATATTAAAAAATAAACCTTATAGTACGCGATAGATATCGCAGTAAGAAACTATTGAGTATTTTTTTATTGTGCCACACGCAATTGACTTCTTCTCCACAGCCAAAGGATGCCCCAATTCGGTTTATAAACAATCCAGATCCTTATCGAGCGGGTTTCACTTTCCCTTCCCTCCATGTTCTTCACTTAATGCAAGGCTTGACAAGTAAGTTTTAAAATATTCACCACGTATTTTGAAAAGAACTTAAATGCTTTGAAGGAAGCTGCCTTATATCATCATCCTCAATAACGGAATTTTACGATATAATAAGACAAAATTGTATGCATGCATAAAAACACATAAAATTTTGTAGAAAAAAATCAAATAACTTTGTAACAGATTGTATTGCATAGGTATAAAAATAAAGAACATTATTTTTAAATTAATAAAAGCGTAACTCAATCATTCATAGTAATTGTAGGATCATCATGGTAGCACCTCGTATTAGTTTTGTCTCCCTCGGATGCCCAAAAGCACTCGTAGATTCTGAGCAAATTATTACACGCCTTCGCTCTGAAGGGTATGAGATTTCACGTCAACATCAAGGAGCTGATGTCGTTATTGTGAATACCTGTGGTTTTCTTGACTCGGCAAGGAGAGAATCATTAGCCAATATTGATGAAGCTCTTAAAAAAAATGGAAAAGTTATTGTAACAGGGTGTCTTGGTGCTGATCCTGATGCTATTCGCCAAACATATCCTAATGTATTGGCTATTACAAAACCGCAAGCTTATGAAAGCGTTATAGAAGCTGTTCATACAGCAATTCCTCCTGTTCATGATCCTTTTCTTGATTTAGTTCCTCCCCAAGGTATTCGTTTAACACCTCGCCATTACGCCTACTTAAAGATTTCTGAAGGATGCTCTAATCGGTGTAGTTTTTGTATCATCCCTACTTTGCGTGGTGATCTCACTTCACGTCCCATCAGCGATGTTCTTCGTGAAGCTGAAAAACTCGTGCAAGCGGGTGTAAAAGAACTTTTGGTTATTTCACAGGATACGAGTGCTTATGGTGTTGATCTTAAATATCTCGAAAATTCTTGGAAAGATCGTACAATCAAAACCAAATTCTTTGATCTTTGTCGCGAACTAGGCGATATGGGTATTTGGGTACGTATGCATTACGTTTATCCTTATCCCCATGTTGATGAAGTTATCGAACTTATGGCTGCAAAAAAAATTCTTCCTTATCTGGATATACCTTTTCAGCATGCATCACCAACTGTTTTGCGTCACATGAAGCGTCCCGCACTTATGGAAAAAACAAACCGTAGAATTGAAAAATGGCGGAAAATATGTCCAGATCTTACTTTGCGATCAACATTTATCGTTGGTTTTCCTGGTGAAACGAATGAAGATTTTAATATACTTCTAGAATGGCTAGAAGAAGCAAAAATTGAACGCGCGGGGTGCTTTAAATATGAAGAAGTAAAAGGAGCTGCCGCAAATGATTTGGGATTAGAAAATATTCCTGAAGAGGTGAAAGAAAACCGCTGGCATCGTTTTATGGCAAAACAACAACAAATTTCTACACATCTTTTAAAGAAAAAAATTGGAAAAAGACTCCGAGTGCTTATCGATGAAAGTCAAGGAAAAGTTGCCAAAGGACGTAGTCAGTACGATGCTCCAGAAATAGATGGTGTTGTCCATATATCATCACGACGCCCACTGCGTGTTGGTGAATTTGTCACCGTTAAAATTGAACAATCGGATGCCTATGACCTTTATGGTATAGCAGTTTAAAAATTTAACTCCTTCCCTGTCCTCAATGATGAAGATTTCTATCAGCATTGGTTTATAAAAAAGCGACTTTTCATAACAAGAACCGATCATGTGACTTACTTCATGAGAATTTACGAACAATCCTTACTCTGAATGTTTGCTATACACTCCCAAAATACCAAGCAGTTATATATTCTCTTAATTTAATGCCTTAAATGAGCTTTAAATGGCGGTGACGGCGGCGAAAAAGAATAAAATTCACACAAGGCTCACCATTTTTAATTAACAAAAGAGCAAATCGACAACCGTACTATTTTCCCATTTTTCATATTACGACAGTCATTGGTTAGTGAAAGGAAACTTTTTTCAAGAGTGTTTTATGCACACAAGAATTTCCTTTGTGATATGCAAACGGATGTTTTTTATGGTTGCAATATAAGAGAATTTGAAACAAAACAATCTGACGATATTTAAATGAAAAAAATAAATTATCATTATAAATAAGCCTCTTATCTTAAACTCTTTAAACTTATTTTTTTAAATATCTAATTTTTATTAACACGTTTTAAAATCAAAGAATTTCTTATCAAGCAAATGACTTGGGCGTACATTTGTTAAAGCGCGAATCATCGTATCTTTACGTCCTGGCATTTGTCTTTCTATATTTTTCAGCATTTCTTTCATTGCATTACGTTGTAATCCATCTTGACTACCGCAAAGATTACAAGGAATAATTGGAAATTGCATTTCTTGAGAAAATTTTTCCATATCTTCCTCAGCAGCATAAACAAGAGGACGTAACACAAAAAGATCTCCTTCATCATTTTTAAGTTTTCCAGGCATGGCAGCTAATCGGCCACCGTGAAACAAATTCATAAAAAATGTTTCTAAAACATCATCACGATGATGACCTAAAACTAATGCAGAACATCCCTCTTCACGTGCAATACGATAGAGATTACCACGTCGTAATCGAGAACAAAGTGAACAATATGTCTGCGACTCTGCCAATTTATCTGTAACAATGGAATAAGTGTCCTGATATTCAATACGATATGGAATTTTATAAGAACTTAAAAAGTCTGGAAGAATATGCTTAGGAAATCCTGGTTGCCCTTGATCAAGATTACAGGCTAGAATTTCAACGGATAAAAGACCTCGCCACTTTAAGTCTAAAAGAAGCGCTAATAAACCATAAGAGTCTTTTCCACCCGATAAAGCAACAAGCCATTTTTTCCCTGTAGAGAGCATAGAAAAATCATCCAAAGCTTGTCGCATATGACGTAAAAGTCGTTTGCGCAATTTATTAAATTCTACGCTTGAAGGAGCAACACGAAACATTGGATGACAATTATCTGCTTCGCTTATTAAAGGATCATCTCTCCCTTTGTTTTCTTCTATTGCCTGATATTCAACTGAAACATCATTCATAATACCATATCCTGCACAATAAACGGCTCGTTTTGCAAAGATAAAAACAAATATTAAAGCAAGCTTACATTTATGTTTTTTGAATTTATAAATTAGATACACAAAAAAGAAATGGAACTATACAAATTTATGACTATAAAACATAGCAATAAACTTAATATAGAACCATTTACAAAAAGAACTTATTAACTTCAAATATTGTAAGAATAACACAATATTTTGAAGTTATCATAATAGAAGAGAGAAACAATTTCTCTTACAGAAAAATTATCGAGAATAAAATTCAACAACCAGATTAGGTTCCATTTGCACAGCATAAGGAACATCTGCAAAAGCAGGAATACGTGTAAAGGTTGCTTTCATCTGTTTATGATCTGCTTCAATATAATCAGGGACATCACGTTCTGCCAATTGCACTGATTCTAACACTAAAACAAGTTGTTTCGATTTTTCCCGAACCTCAATAACATCACCTGGTTTACAACGATAAGATTGAATGTTTGTGCGCCGCCCATTGACATTAACATGACCGTGATTGATAAATTGGCGAGAAGCAAAAATCGTAGGTACGAATTTTGCACGATAAACAACAGCATCCAAACGTGATTCTAACAGACCGATAAGATTTTCACCAGTATCTCCCCGTCGACGAGCAGCTTCTTCATAGGTTTTATGAAATTGTTTTTCTGAAATATCTCCATAAAACCCTTTCAATTTCTGTTTAGCGCGCAACTGAACCCCATAGTCAGAAAGTTTTCCTTTACGACGCTGTCCATGCTGACCTGGACCATAATCACGACGATTGACAGGAGATTTTGGACGCCCCCAAATATTTTCTCCCATACGACGGTCAATTTTATACTTTGTTGTTTCGCGTTTACTCATCGCATTTCCTTATAAAATAAAACACGAGATCTTAAGACCCCAAGGAAACGCGCCCTCCTCTGCCTTTAAATACTAAAGACTGACAGAATACCTTAACATATCAATATGCAAAGTTATCCACGGGACACGTCAATTAATGCTATTTTCTTGAAAAAATAGCTAGATCATCATTATTGGTCTCGTAACCCAAAGTCAACTCCTTTCATGAGTTTTAAGCCAAATCCTTTAAACAAATTCTCCGTTAAAGAAGTGATATTTTTTGATGTCAACAACGCAAAATCTTGATATTTCTTTATATATTGATGGTGTATCTTTCCCGACAATGGTAATAAAGATCTGATATGTTTGGCGATCGCTTTCGCCGGATCAATCCACTCAACGGACCATAAAGCATGTTCACGAAAGAAATTAATCAAAAAAGGATAATGTGTGCAGGCTAAAACAATAACATCCGTATATTGTCCATTTTTTTCCACAAAACATGGCAGGATTTCTTTTCTTAACTCTTCTGAATCGATAGATTTTCCCCGTAAATAATCTTCAGCAAGTCCAGCCAGCTTTTTACTTCCCACAAGCTGAACATGACACTGTCCAGCAAAAGAGTTAATTAATTCATTTGTATAAGCACGTTTAACTGTTCCAGGAGTCGCTAATACGGAAATAAAACCAGATTTTGTTTGTTCAGCAGCTGATTTAATTGCAGGAACCGTTCCTACAAAAGGGACATGAGGAAAATTCTGTCGTAAATCTGCTATCATCAGTGTAGAAACAGTGTTGCAAGCAATCACACATAAAGCTGGATTGTAACGTGTTAAAAGATTTGTAAAAATCTTCAAAATACGCTCTTTCAAAATATTTTCTTTCCAATTTCCATAAGGAAATCCTGCATCATCAGCAACATAGATAAATTGCATGTCAGGGATAAGAATACGCGCTTCCCTGAACACTGTTAAACCACCAATACCGCTATCAAAAAAAAGAACAGGTCGTTCATCCATTAGTTTTCACACTTATTTTTAATTTTTTTACGATCACGCTCTTCCGGTGCTCTACTCCCCCGTGGATATTGTGGCGAAAAATGATCCAAAGAAGATATAATGCCTCGCAATAAACGAACCTCAGGTTCACTAAAGTTAGCGCGCGTAAAAACAGAGCGCAAATTTGCAAGCATTACTTCTTTGCGTTCTGGGGGTCTAAAATACCCACGGATATTCAAAGCCTCTTCTAATTGAGATAAAAAACCATGAAATATTGTTTTATTTGCAGGTTCCATCTCTGCGGCACGAAATGCCGTATCGCTGACATTCTCTAAACCAGTTTTCATCCATTCGTAAGACATTAAAAGAACCGCTTGCGCAATATTAAGTGACGCAAAAGCAGGATTAACTGGAAAAGTAATAATTTCATCAACAAGGCTGATTTCATCATTTTCTAGTCCCCATCTCTCTCTTCCAAAGACAATCCCGGTCTTATGTCCGATACTTTCACGCTGACGTAATACGCTTGCTGCTTCGACAGCACTTTTTACAGTTTTAAATCCACATCTTTCACGTGCTGTTGTGGCAAAAACATAGTGTAAATCTGCAATTGAATCACGCAATGTGTTAAAAATCACAGCATTGTTAATGACATGATCAGCTTTACTCGCAGCAGCTCTAGCTTTTTCATTTGGAAACATTTCTCGAGGATTGACTAATCGAAGCTTAGAAAGCCCAAAATTTGCCATTGCCCTTGCGACCATACCAATGTTTTCAGGAAGCTGCGGTTCAACTAAAATAATAATGGGACCATTTGTTAAATTTTCACGATTCCTATTCGTTCCTGCCATCAATTTTACCTAGTTTCACTTAAACTATCTCCCTCTCCACTATTTTTACGAAACCTTTTTCACAATACTCTAATGCTGTTTAATAATAAATTATAGATAATCTATCTTTTCATTCAAAGATAATAGTTTCTAAACCTAATAATAAATTTTAAAAGCCATTAAAGTGAACGATGGAATTTATAACAATTTATATAAGATATCGTAGCGTTTTTTACATCAATTTTATCTTTTTAATAGGGAACAGCCCCTATAAATCATAATCTCAGTTGAATTATGAAATCATAAATCCTAAAAAAGGGATATGCACTTTATTCCCAAACTTTTTCCTGCAAAGCTTATCCGTCGTTATAAACGTTTCCTTGCGGATGTTCAACAAGATGATCAGCATGTCCTCACCGTGTCTGTACCTAATACAGGATCAATGCTTGGATTAACAGCTTTCAACACCAATATTTGGCTTTCTTATCATAACAACATCAAACGAAAATATGCCTATCAATTAGAAATTATTGAAGCCGATAATACTTTGGTTGGTATTAATACTTCTTTACCCAATAAACTTGCGTTAGAAGCAATTCAAAACGGATTACTACCAGAATTAAATGGATATAAAACAATTTTAAAAGAACAACGCTATGGGACACAATCACGAATTGACTTTCTTTTACGTGATGACATTCTTCCTGATTGTTACCTAGAAGTCAAAAATGTTCATTTTATTCGTCAGAAAGGATTAGCAGAATTTCCTGATAGCGAAACAAAACGTGGTGCACGTCACCTTGATGAGCTCATAGGAGTTGTACAACAAGGAAAACGAGCTGCTATGCTTTATATTATTCAACGAGAAGATTGCTCAGCTTTTACAATTTGTCATGATCTTGATCCACTCTATGGACGTAAGTTTGATTTAGCATTAAAATCAGGAGTAGAATGTTATGCTGTAAAGTGTCATGTAAGTGTAGAAGGCATTTTTCCGATTCAGAGAGTAAAAATAGAAAATAGAAGAAACAATGACTGAGTATATCGAATATAATAAAATCCCTTTAAAATTTAATGGAAAAATCCGCATTTTCGATGATTATGCTTTTGCTAAAATGCGTGAAGTTGGTCGTATTGCTGCAGAATGCCTTGATGCGCTTACAGATATTATTAAGCCGGGCGTTACTACGCAAGAAATAGATGATTTTGTATTTATTTTTGGAGCTAAGCGAGGAGCACTTCCTGCTGATTTAAATTATCATGGATACAGCCATTCATGCTGTACATCTATCAATCACGTTGTCTGCCATGGCATTCCCAATAAAAGACCTTTGCAAGAAGGTGATATTGTAAATGTTGATGTAACCTTTATCCTTGATGGTTGGCATGGAGATTCAAGTCGAATGTATCCTGTTGGAAAAATTAGGCGTGCAGCAGAACGCTTGCTAAAAATAACCTATGAAAGTCTTATGCAAGGAATCGCTGTCGTTAAGCCTGGAGCAACGACAGGTGATATTGGGGCAGCCATTCAACAGTATGCAGAATCTGAACGCTGTTCAATTGTGAGAGATTTTTGCGGACATGGTATCGGCCAGCTTTTTCATGATGCTCCCAATATTCTCCATTATGGAAATCCTGGAGAAGGAGTTGAATTAAAACAAGGTATGATGTTTACAATTGAGCCTATGATTAACCTTGGTAAACCACAAGTTAAGATTTTATCTGACGGTTGGACTGCTGTTACCCGTGACCGCTCTCTGACAGCACAATATGAACATACAATTGGTGTTACAAATGAAGGGTATGAAATATTTACACAATCTCCTAAAAATATTTTTTATATTCCAAATTCCTATACCTAACGCAATGTAGAGATGTTATGGCTAAAAAATTAAATCAAAAGGAAGATACTCAAAGTAATCACTTTGCATTAACATCGAGTTCTCCACTCACCCCAGTATCAGAAAGAAAAAGTGAAGAGCCTCAGAAAAACGCACAGCTTCATAAACATTATCAAGGCCATCGTGAACGTCTTCGGAAGCGCTATTTAAAGTCAAAAGGAAATGCAATTGAAGATTATGAATATCTTGAATTATTGCTTTTTCGCACAATACCCCGTGCAAACACAAAACCCATAGCTAAAAATTTGATAGCGCGTTTTGGTTCATTAGCTGATGTGTTGGGAGCGGATATTCACCGACTTCAAGAAATTCCAGGATGTGGTCCCGCCACTGCAGTTGATTTAAAAATTATTTCAGATGTTGCTGGACGTCTTGCTCGTGCGCAATTGTTTAAGCGCGATATTTTTTCATCATGGGATAAAGTGTTAGCGTATTGTAAAGCTGTTATGGCTCACGAAACACGTGAACAGTTTCGTATTTTGTTTCTTGATAAGAAAAACGGCTTACTTGCTGATGAGGTGCAACAAACTGGAACCATTGATCATACCCCTGTTTATCCTCGTGAAGTTATTTCTCGAGCTTTAGAGTTATCCGCATCAGGACTTATCTTAGTCCACAATCACCCTTCTGGCGATTCCACCCCCTCTAATGCAGATATAACAATGACATATAGATTAAAAGATGCAGCAAATGCATTAGGCATTATTATCCATGACCATCTTATTATTGCACGAAATAACCATACGAGTTTTAAAGCGTTAAAACTTATATAAATCTTATGGGATAAAAAAGACTTCATTCAACTATGAATAACGAATCAATTTTCTAAATCAATATCTAATATAGCCATTGAGAAATTATAGGAGAGCTCATCTTCATCTTCATCTCGATAGATAATGCCTAAAAACTCATCTCCCATATAAACCTCACAAGAATCACTCTTTTTAGGCCGTGCTCTGACTTGCAATGCTGAGTTTTGGAATATATTTTTAAAATAATTATCAAGTTTTTTTATTTCATCAGCATTCACTATGCTCTCCTGTTTTTTTGAAACGATTAAAATAATTGCGTGTTGTGCAAATAAGACACTCTTATGATTCTGTAAAGTCAGTAAAAAAGCATAATCTGAATATTTACTTAATATTACATATATTCACAACGTTCTTTATACATTCATAAAGAACGTTTACAAAAGGAGTCTATCATTATTAAATATACCCGTATAGATTAAAAAATGGCAAAAAAACTGTATATTTTTAATAATTTTACTTTATCTCCAATTTTAGCATCTGTATTTAAAATGCATATTCGTAAGAATAAATTGATCAATAATTTATAATTTTGTTTATTTTATAAAAAATACAAATAAAAATATTTTTTTATTTAAAACTACATTTTTTAGCAAAAAATATTTATTACATCATTCGAAAATAATTCTTTTTAATAACCTTTAAAGTATAATTATCTAATCTTAGAAGAATTACCTCTCTGGAAAATATACAAAATAAGCTAATAAGAGTTTATTTTTCTTTTCATTTTTTATAAAAACTTACGTCATAACAGAAAGATTTTTTAATAAGCTTTTTTCAATTTATACGAAATAAAAATATTGGGTATTTCTGTAAATTCTAAAAGCTATGAAGAGTTCTTATTTTATAGGATAACGAGAAAGAAAATCGATAACGCCTTTTTTATAAACTTTATCGCCTACAGCAAGCATATGATCTCGATCAGGAATTGATAAAGCTTCACCACAAGGCAACAAGGCTGCCAATGGCTCTGCATCACCGCCAATTTCATCTAATGAACCAACGGCAACAAGTGCTGGTTGTTTGATTTTGTAAACTTCAGACGCCGTTAACTCCTGTTTTGATGTAATGATACAAGCAGCAAGAGCACGCCTATCGCTTTTCGTTTGATCTGCAAATTTACGGAACATTAAACCGCGCGTATTGGTAATAGTGGAAATATCTTCTGCTAAAAGGGCCTCAGCAACAGGCTCCCAATTTCCTGCTCCCGTCACCATACCAATACCTAAACCACCAAAAATAACACTGTGTACATATGTTGGATGCAAAAGAGCCATGAAAGCACTAATACGAGCCCCCATAGAATATCCCATAACATGGGCTTTAGATAACTCTAAATGCTGCAGTAACTTTACTGCGTCGCCAGCCATAGCTTGAGGTGTATAAAAGACAGGATCATAACTTTTAACTGAATCTCCGTGACCGCGATTATCAAGAGCAATAACACGATATCCTGCTTCCGTGAGAATACGAAACCAACCTGTTGCATACCAATTCACCCGTGCAGAAGATCCAAAACCATGGATCAACAAAACAGGAGCGCCTTGTCCTTCTTCTCGATAAGCAAATCGCAAACCATTATATTCAAAAAAACGAATATCTTCAGCGGTCATTTTTTATTGCACTTTCCACAAAGTACAGGATGAATAACACGTTGTCCTTTTTGTATCTTTTTTTTAGAAACTTCACCAGCGTTAATTTCAAGTGCAAAAGCTGCAGGAACTTCTGATGAAATGGTATTTGTTGAAAGTGGCGAAGTATTTTCAATAATCGATACAATAATTCCCTCAGAGTTTAAGAAAATCATATCTAAAGGTAAAGGCGTATTTGCCATCCACATAAAAATTTTCTGCTCATCTCCCGATCGAGAACTTTTTAGCTGCTTAAAGAGCATTGCACGATCGCGTGGAAAATCAGTTCGATACATTAAACCAGCTGCTGCTTGAGATGGCGTAAAAGCAATCTCTACCTTATAAAAAACCGAACCTTGCTTTGTATGTATTTCTAAAGGAATTGGATGCACAGGAATCTCTATGGGCTCCTTTGCTACAACAACACGCATATCTAACATAAAAAGCATCACCAATAAAACAATACGCCCCTTTTTAAAAGGCTTTAACATTCTTGTCTCCACCACAGAAAAATTTTAAATTTTGTTTCTAAAATAAAAGGTACCAGAGTTTAAAAGTCAAAAAAAAAAAGAGGATTGCTTCCTTGTTATTTTCTAGTTTCTTTCAACGTAATATGCGAAATTTTCTTCATTTGGTTTATGGATTCACGAGAGCCATATTTTCTTTAAAAATCTACCTCTATAGCAATTTACGGAATAACCATCTTTAAAAATATAGAAAACATACTGATTTCACTCGTGAAATTCAATGCGTAGCTAAAGGAATGCCTATGTCCGGATAAATCTCTGCTGTCATTAAACCTTTTTCTCCTTTACCAAAACGTACAAGAACAACTTGGCCAGAACGAAGCTCTGCTAAACCAAAACGGCGCAATGTTTCCATATGAATAAAAATATCTTCTGTTCCTTGCCCACGGCTAAGAAAACCGTATCCTTTGTCACGATTAAACCATTTAACAATTGCTCGTTCTAGTCCACTTTCTGGAGTAACAACAACATGGGTACGGGCAGGAACTTCTGATGGATGAATTGCTGAAGAACAATCTATGGATTTCACCTGAACGCACTTTAACCCTCGTTCAGTTTTTTCCACAGCACAAATGACTTTAGCTCCCTCTAAAGCTGTTTGAAAACCATCTCTTCGCATTACCGTAACATGCAATAATATATCGGGAAAATGAGGTAAATCAGGTACAATAAATCCATACCCCTTACTACCATCAAACCACTTAATGACACCACTGATTTCGATAATCTCCCCGCAAGCACCTATACTATCCTCAGATGGGGAACAATCCTTTAATGCATCCTTACTCGTCATAATAACGTGATCCTGTAGCTTATAAATTGTACGATATTGATTCTCTAGGTTTAAGTAAACATTGCTCTTGTATCAACACGCAAGCCCCAAGATAAGATTTCCCCACATTGTCGTATCTTCTATGTTAATGTCAGAGAATATCAACATGAATATTTATAAAACTATTTGATTGTACACTTTACATACCTTACAAGGAGTGCCCTACAAAAGAGGTCATATAAAAGTTTTTTTACATAATGATATTTTGATTAATGTGTAACTTGCATGATGAAGAAGTTCAATATAAGGTGAAAAAACGACAATTCAATTAAGGAAAATGCGCAATGCAATTGAAGAAAATCCTTACGATAATCGCAGCATTTATGGCATTTACAGCAAATGTTTATGCGAGTGAACCTATTAAGATTGGTGTTTATCTTCCATTAAGTGGTCAAAATGCATTTGGAGGTCAGCTTGAAATTAGAGGTATAGAATTAGCCCATAAAAAAGTTCCAGAAATTTTAGGACGTAAAGTGGAACTTGTTATTATTGATAATAAATCTGATAAAGTAGAAGCGGCTAATGCTGTTATGCGTTTAACAGCAAGTGAAAAAGTGAGTGGAATCATTGGTAGCTATGGTTCTTCACTTTCGTTAGCAGGTGGTGAAATATCTGAAAAGGCAAAGACTCCAACCATTGCAACGTCCTCAACAAGTCCCCTTGTTACACAGGGTAAAAAATATTACTTTCGTGCTTGCTTTATTGATTCCTATCAAGGAGTAGGAATCGCAACTTATGTAAGCCAAACTTTACACGCAAAAAAGGCTGCTATCCTTAAAGATATTTCAAGCGATTATGCTATTGGTCTTGCAAGTTATTTTACGCGTGCTTTCAAAAAATTAGGTGGTGAAGTTATCTCAAATTTAAATTATAATTCTGGAGATCAGGACTTTTCAGCTGTTCTCACGCAAATTATCGCCCAGAAACCTGATATCTTATTCATTCCATCTTACTTTTCTGAAGGTGCTATCATCATGAAACAAGCACGAGAATTAGGGGCTAAGTTTCAAATTATGGGTGGAGATGCTATGGATAATCCAGAAACCATTACGATTGCAGGAAAAGCTGCAGAAGGTTTCTTACATACGACACTTCCCTATAGTGAGGATATGCCAAATATGTCAGTAGCTGCGCAAGAATTCACAAAAGAATGGAAAAAAGCTTACCCAGACAAAGAGCCAAATATCAATTCTGTTTTGGGATACACGAGTTATATGATGTTCATGAAGGCTATTGAAAATGCTGGTAGCACTGATCGTGAAAAAATTACTATCGCACTTAGCCAATTAAAAGACTTTCCTACCCCCTTTGGGGATATGTCAATGGATGAAAATCATAATCCTAAAATTCCTATTGGTATCATTAAAATACAGGATGGAAAACGTGTTTATTTAGAAGAAGTTAAACCTGCTTTTTAATTAAAAAGTTGTACTTATTAAAATGCAAGAATTGGTTGAGGATCTTTTTCTCAACCAAAAATTTAGAAATTTCTTATTGTCCTATGTAAATTAACAAATGTGGAAGGATGAGAGATGAGCACTGAAATGTTCATCCAGTACTTTTTTAATGCACTGGCATTGGGATCTCTTTATGGGCTTATTGCTATTGGCTACACCATGGTCTACGGTATACTGAGACTCATTAATTTTGCTCACGGTGATATCTTTATGCTGGGAGCATATTTTGTTTTCTTTTCCACAATTGGCTTTATGCCTGCTTGGGCAGCTTTTCTTCTTTTGTTTTTTGCTGCTCTTGTTTATTATTCGGTCTTTATAGGCTTTAAAAGGCGTCCTCCAATTTATTGGATTGCTGCTTTTTTAATTCTTGCGCTAGGATTTGTTTATTATTTTAAAATTTCCCCGCAAGACTTTACACCGATTTGGGTTTTAGCTCTTTGTTTTTCCATTTTTATTACAAGTGCTGTGGGTGTTGCTGTTGATCAATTTGCTTATAAACCTCTACGCCATGCTCCGCGTATTTCGGCACTTATCGGTGCAATTGGTGTTTCTTTTTTTATTGAAAATCTTGCTACTGTACTCTTTAGTGGTGTTCCGAAAGGTGTACAACAGCCAGACTTTCTTGTAACACCATTTTTATGGCATCTAGGATCAGGAGCAGATGGTATCATCAGAATTGCTCCCATGTCTCTGATCGTTCCCTTTGTGTCATTAATTCTTATTTTATTACTATTATGGATTATCCATAAAACAAAACCGGGTCTTGCTATGCGCGCAATCTCCCATGATATTGAAACAACACGTTTGATGGGTGTGTCTGTCAATAAAGTTATTGCGTTTACATTTGGAATAGGCTCAGCTCTTGCCGCCATAGCAGGCATTATGTGGTCTTTACGTTATCCTCAAATTCAGCCTTATATGGGTGTTCTTCCTGGTCTCAAAGCATTTATTGCTGCTGTTATCGGAGGTATTGGTTCGATACCAGGAGCAATGTTGGGAGGATTGTTATTAGGGTTTATTGAAATTATGATTATCGCATTTTTCCCCGCGCTATCTGGATATCGAGATGCCTTCGCTTTCATTTTATTGATTCTGATTCTATTGATATTGCCCACAGGATTAATGGGTAAAAGAAATCAGGAGAAAATCTAATGGCAAAGTCAGCGACAACTGTTTTATCGTGTATAAGTGTTTTAGTTCTCATAGGTTTTTTATTTTATGCTGATAGCCATTTTAATGACTATACGCTTCGTATCATCAATCTGATTGCTATTAATGCGATATTGGCAATTTCGCTTAATTTGATTTACGGTTTCACAGGTATGTTTTCTCTTGGACATGCTGGATTTATGGCTATTGGTGCTTATGTTTGCGCAATTTTACTTCTTTCCCCTGAACAAAAAGAAATGATGTGGATTCTTGAGCCTATTGCTGAACCATTATATCATTTGCAGTTACCTTTTTTTATCGCTGTTGTCGTAAGTGGTTTGTGTGCTGCTGTTATAGGTTTATTAATTGCTTTACCAATATTGCGTCTTGGTGGCGATTATCTTGGAATTGCAACATTAGGTTTTGCGGAAATTATTCGCATTGTCATTACGAACGCAACATCGCTCACAAATGGCTCTTTGGGAATCAAAGGAATACCTCAAAATGCAACATTATGGTGGAACTATGGTTGGCTAGCATTTACAGTTCTCTTTATTGTCCTCTTACTGCAAAGTAATACTGGTAACGTATTACGTGCTATTCGTGATGATGAAATAGCTGCGAAAACTATGGGAATTAATGCTTTTTTCTACCGTAGTTTTTCCTTTACTGTTGGAGCATTTTTTGCAGGTATAGGTGGCGCATTAATGGCGGCTCTTATTTCAACCATTGATCCAAAAATGTTTAATTTTCTTCTGACTTTTAATATTTTAATGATTGTTGTTGCTGGTGGTCTCGGTTCAATTACAGGGAGCATTATTGGCAGCATTATTATTACAGTCATGCTTGAATGGCTTCGTATTATTGAAAGTCCATTTGACTTAGGTTTTATACATATTCCAGAAACCCCAGGGCTTCGTATGGTTGTTTTTTCTCTTTTATTGCTGGTAATTATCTTGTTTTGGAGAAAAGGGTTAATGGGACAACGAGAATTTTCATGGAATGGAATTTATAGCTTTTTGACACGCAAAAAGCTTTCTAATACTGAGGGAAAGCTATGAACGACAATATCCTTTCACTCAATAATATTGTAATGCGTTTTGGCGGATTAGTTGCTGTAAATAATGTTAATATGGCAATTAAACGAGGAAGTATTACTGGATTAATTGGTCCCAATGGTGCTGGAAAAACAACAGTTTTCAATATGATTTCTGGATTTTATGCTCCTACAAGCGGCATCATTCTTTTTGATGAGAAAAAAATTTCTGGAGCGTCTCCTTATATTATCTGTAGAAGCCATATTGCCAGAACATTTCAAAATATTCGTCTTTTCTCAGGGTTAACGGTTTTGCAGAATGTTATGGTAGGAGCGCATGTTCGACAAAAATATCCTTGGTTTTCTTCAGCTCTCTTTTTTTCAAAAGCAATAAAAGAAAAGAAGGAAGTTTATAAAAATTCCTTGGAGCTCCTTGAACAGCTACAACTTGATCATCTTGCCAATCAATCGGCAACAGCTTTACCTTATGGTGTGCAACGACGTCTAGAAATTGCACGTGCGTTAGCCACAAAGCCCAAATTGCTTCTTCTTGATGAACCTGTTGCTGGCATGAATCCACAAGAAAGTGAAGATCTTAGAAAGTTCATAGCAAAAGTGCAAAAAGACTTTGATCTTACAATTCTTCTTATTGAGCACGATATGAAAGTGGTTATGGGGCTTTGCCAACATATTTTGGTTATGGAATATGGCTGTTGCATTGCCAGTGGTACACCAGATGAAATTCGTAATAACCCTAAAGTTATTGAAGCTTATCTTGGCGGAGATGTTTATGGATATTCTTAAAATAAAAAATCTTTACGTTCATTATGGCGCCATTAAAGCTGTCCAAAATCTTTCTATGTCCATAAAGCGGGGCAGTATTGTCACTTTAATTGGAGCCAATGGTGCAGGAAAAAGCAGTATTGTACGTTCTATTACAGGGCTTAATCGCTCTGTTTATGGAGAAATTACCTATAATGGCAAATCTATTATTAAAAAATCACCAGAAGAGATTTTGCGATTAGGGATTGCTCTAAGCCCTGAAGGACGACGTATCATGCCCCATCTCACTGTTTTAGAGAATCTTCATCTAGGCGCTTATATTCGTCACGATAAGCAGGGAATTTCCCGTGATATTGAATGGATATTTGACCTTTTTCCGCGCCTACGTGAAAGAACAAAACAGTTGGGAGGAACAATGTCAGGTGGTGAACAACAGATGGTTGCTGTGGGCCGTGCACTCATGAGCAATCCTGATATGGTCATATTAGATGAACCCTCGTTGGGGTTAGCACCACTTCTCGTTCGAGAAATTTTTTCGATTATTCGAAAAATTAATGATATGGGGAAAACTGTTCTTCTTATTGAACAAAATGCATTTGCTGCACTTTCCATAGCTGACTATGCTTATATTTTAGAGGTAGGACATATTTTATTTCACGGTGAAGGAAAAACTATGCTCTCTGATTCGCGTGTTAAAGAAGCCTATCTTGGTGGGTAAGACTACGAATTAAGGAAATAGAGCTCATCCCTCCACCATTTAAAAAAGCATTTCTCATTAAGTATGAGAAATGCTCCTTTGTGAATTTTGACTATTACATCCACCATTTTTCTGCACTGAATATTCCTGCTTCTTGTTCAATAATGTGCGCTATCTGAAAAATGACTTCTTCAGAAAAAGGTTTACCAATCAATTGCAATCCTAGAGGTAAACCATTTGATGACAGACCAGCAGGAACAGAAATTCCTGGTAATCCAGCCATATTAACTGGTACAGTAAAAATATCATTAAGATACATTGCTACAGCATCATTTTTTATTTTTTCATCAGCAATACCAAAAGCAGATGTTGGTGTTGCTGGTGTCAAAATAGCATCAATGCCTGAAGCAAAACATTGATCAAAATCACGTTTTACGAGTGTTCTTACTTTTTGAGCTCTTAAATAACAGGCATCATAATAACCTGATGAAAGAACATAAGTCCCAACCAGAATGCGCCGTTTGACTTCATCACCAAAACCAACAGAACGCGTATTTTCATACATCTCAATGATGTCTTTCCCAGGCATGCGCAAACCAAAACGCACACCATCATAACGCGCTAAATTAGAAGAGGCTTCTGCAGGAGCTATAATGTAATAAGAAGGTAGAGCATATTTTGTATGGGGCAAAGAAATATCTTTAATCTCAGCACCTGCTTCTTTTAACCAATTTATTCCTTTTTGCCAAAGCTCAATAATTTCTGGAGACATTCCATCCACATGATATTCTTTTGGAATACCGATTTTCATTCCTTTGATTGATTGACCAAGATAACTTTCATAATCAGGAACTGGTAAATTGACGGAAGTAGAATCTTTTTCATCAAAAGAGGCCATTGATCTGAGTAAGATAGCACAATCACGAACATCTCTAGCAACAGGTCCAGCTTGATCAAGAGATGAAGCAAACGCGACAACGCCCCATCGCGAACAACGTCCATAAGTTGGCTTTATTCCTACAGTTCCAGTAAAAGCTGCTGGTTGACGTATTGAGCCACCTGTATCGGTTGCAGTTGCACCAGCACAAATTTGTGCAGCAACAGCGGCTGCGGATCCCCCCGAAGAACCACCGGGTACGAGTTTTTCATTTGAGCCTTTTTTTCTCCATGGACTAATAACGGGACCATAATATGATGTTTCGTTGGATGAGCCCATAGCAAACTCATCCATATTAAGTTTTCCTAACATCACAGCACCATCTTGCCATAAATTAGCCGTGACAGTTGATTCATAGTGCGGTTTAAAACCATCAAGGATATTTGAACAGGCTTGAGTATGAACACCATAGGTTGCAAAAAGATCTTTAATCCCCAAGGGAATTCCTTCCAAAAGCCCTCCCTGCCCTTTCGCTAAGCGACTGTCTGATTCAGCAGCCATTTTCATTGCCTGTTCTGCTGTTATTGTTACATAAGCATTCAAAGTTGGATTCGCCAACTCTATTGCTTGTAAATAAGCTTCCGTTAATTCTATTGCTTTGAGATTTTTCTTTGTTAGAGCATCACGAGCTTGCGCAATTGTGAGAGTTGTTAAATCAGTCATATTGGTTCTCAAATTTCAAAAATATAAAAAGTTACTCAACAATTTTTGAGACAAGAAAAAAATTTTCTTCTGTAACAGGGGCATTGGCTACAATATCTGCTGCTTTATCGCCATCTGTCACACTATCTTCACGCATTCGTAGAGTCATCGGCATCACAGATGTTAATGGCTCAACTCCACTGACATCAACTTCATTCAATTGCTCTACAAAACCTAAAATAGCATTGAATTTTTTTGTCACAGGTTCTATCTCATCATCGTGGAGGGCAATCCTTGCTAAATGTGCTATCCGCTTGACTGTCTCTTGATCAACAGACATACTCTTTACGCCTTTCTGCTTTTTTGTTTATTTATTGATCTTTATTCTGGCTATACAAGGCTGCACTTGTAAGTGCAAGAATATTAGATAACATGAATAAAGAATATAACTATAGATCTGAAACATTAAAAAACGTATTATACCTTTATGACTGTTATTAATATAGATGAAGTTATAAAACATCTTTTGCCTAGACAAACAATAGCAGGCTTAGATTTAGGGACAAAAACTATCGGAATTGCGATTTCTGATATGGGGCTGACTATCTCAAATCCGCGTCCTGTACTACAGCGAAAAAAATTTACAGAAGATGCTTACACACTTATTAAAATTTTTGACCGTGAAAATGTAGGCGTTATTATCATTGGCTTACCTCTTAACATGAATGGAAGCAGTGGCTCTCGTGTTCAAGCAACCAGAGCTTTTGTGAGCAATATGAAAGCTTATACAAAAATTCCATTTGTTTTTTGGGACGAACGTTTATCAACAATTGCTGCGGAACGGTCTCTTTTAGAAATGAATGTATCGCGCGCTAAAAGAGCAAGCCGTATTGATTCGGCAGCCGCCGCTTTTATATTGCAAGGTGCTCTCAATAGAATTCAAAACTTTCATCATATGGAAGGATAGAGGACATTGAGCAAATGCCCTGCATTATATCGTGCAATGAGCATCCCGTAAGAAGATCTCCATTGTCCCCCAAGGCGGCTTTCCATATAGGCATTCGCAACATGTTCTATGTCTGTAGAACGTAATGCTGCTGCTGCTGCTGCATAAGCTACTTGTTCAACAAAAAATCTTCCTGCACCTTCATTTGCTGATGCCATATCACCTGCTGACTTAATAATTTCAATTGCTCGGGGTCCCGCTGGTCCAATATCAAGAGCAATTTTTTCCAACAATTTCTGAAACAATCCCGGTGCTTTTTCAGCAATAAGAATGGCATCCTTTACCAATTGATTAGCAGAACTATTTCTCACAATTCGCGCAGGCCCATTATGCAACATTTGTGATAATGGATTATTCTCTATAAAACTTTCAATACCAAGTTGTGCAATAATTTCACCAATAATAGGCACAACCAATTGACTTACATGATAAGCAATAATAGGTGTCATAATGCGGGCAAAAGCTGCTTCAGAACGGTCATTTGCTGCATTGTCAAATGCTCTCGCTAAACGCAAAACCAATGCTTGTGAGGCAGCTATATCTAATGCAATATCTGCAAAAATACGTTCTGTCAGTGGAGGTAACGGCTGATTGGGCATTTTTTTCCGGAAAAAATCCATACCAAATTGAAGAGCCGCTCGTAAAACACCTGCCGATATGACAGATTGATCGAAACGCATCATCGTCTCGATATCTTTCATAACTTTAAGCCCTTCTCCAGCATTTCCCAAAAGCCAGCCATAACTGCCTTGGAAGTCGACAACCCCCTCTGGTGTTAAAAGTTCTCCAGATCGCTGAATTAAATGACGAATCGATATAGATCCATTTAATGCGCCATTTTCTTGTATGCGTGGAATAAAAAAACAACTTAAATGACCATCTAAATCTGCACTAACAAGATATCCGTCAGCGGTAGGATTAATAACGTTGGTTTTTACAACATTTAAACGATATAGATCACGTTCCATACTTTCATCGAAAGAAATTTTCTTAACACTTGGAAAATTGAAAGCGTATTTTTCAATATCGTCAAATGCACAAGTTAGAGAAGCAGCCTTTTTATGATGAATAGGCTTTGATGAGGAATCATATTGGCGTGATAAAAGTACATTTTGCCATTTTTTGAAGAGCTCAATATCACTAATTAAAACAGCAATAGCTGCACTCGTTATGATAACTTCATTCAAATGTCCTGTTTCTAAACCAGCAGATAAAGCTAAACGAATCGCACGCGCTTGATAGCGTACTCCATTTTCTGAGCTCGTATTTTCCCAAAGCGAGGTAACCAAACCTGCTTGTCTAGAATATTGTTGAAGAGCTTGATAGGAAGAATGGATCTCTAATCTTTCTGTTGGTTGCCCCCATTCATCATTATAGCATAGTAAAGGCTTATAATGATTCGCTAAGCAAGAAAGTTTCCATGCTTCTCGACTCGCGGCAAAATCCCCTATTTCTTCAAAACTTGCTAACAAAAACTTAGGCAAAGTAGAAGCAATACGAAACATAAGCGTATCGCTAAGAAATGTATTTTTTCGACGAGTATTTTGCGCAGATACAGCACTCATAGGTATATTCCTACATTCAAATCATTCATATCATAGACTATTTGTCTTTTTAGAGTTAAGAAACATTTATCATATTCAAACAAATGCTTGTTTAACCTGTTTAGAGAGAGATAAAGAAGAATGCTATGATGCAAGATAATTTTTCCCCACTTTTCCCTCATCAACATCTTTTAGCTATTAAAGATCTGAGTGTACAAGATCTTAATACATTGCTTGATCGTGCAGAAGCAAATATTATCCTTTCTAACAAAATTGATAAAATAAAATCTACTTTGCATGGACGGACTCAAATTAATCTCTTTTTTGAAGCCTCTACGCGAACACAATCTTCTTTTGAATTAGCGGGTAAAAGGCTAGGTGCACACGTGATGAGTCTTGCGATCGGCAACTCATCTGTAAAAAAGGGAGAAACATTACTTGATACTGCTACAACTCTCAATGCGATGAAGCCAGATATATTGGTTTTTCGCCATAACAGTGCAGGAGCGGCAGCTTTATTAGCGCAAAAAGTTGATTGTTGTGTTATTAATGCAGGTGATGGTGCTCATGAACATCCAACCCAAGCTTTATTAGATGCTCTAACCATTAAAAGGGCAAAAGGTCGTATTGAAGGATTAACTGTTGCGATTTGCGGAGATATCTTACACTCACGTGTTGCCCGTTCCAATATCCTGTGTCTCAATGCTTTGGGTGCTCGTGTTCGTGCTGTTGCTCCCTCAACACTCTTACCCGCAGAAATCGCTCATATGAGTGTTGAGGTTTTTAACACGATGAAAGAAGGTCTTAAAAATGCTGACGTTATCATGATGTTGCGCTTACAGCATGAACGGATGACAGGCTCTTTTATTCCCTCTACGCGTGAATATTTCCATTATTTTGGCTTACATAAAGAAAATTTAGCCTATGCCAAAAATGATTCTATTATTCTGCATCCTGGCCCATTAAACCGTGGTGTAGAGATTGCATCCGACATAGCAGATGGACCACAAAGTATGATTCATACACAAGTAGAAATGGGAATTGCAGTGCGTATGGCTGTCATGGAGGCTTTATTAGATTCACGCGCAAAGATCAGTGGAGAAAAAAAATGATAAAACCAATTGTTTTTCAAAATGCTCGTATTATTGATCCTTCGCGCACAATCGATGAAATTGGTACAGTTATTGTTGAAAATGGACGAATTATAGCCGCTGGAAAAGAAGCTCTGAATCAGGGATTCCCTGAAGAAGCAGAAGTTATTAACGCACAAAACAAAGCAATTCTCCCTGGACTCGTTGATGCGCGCGTTTTTGTTGGAGAATTAGGGAATGAGCATTGTGAAACAATTGCATCAGCAAGTCAAGCGGCCGCAGCAGGTGGTATTACTTCCTTTCTTATGATGCCAAACACGCATCCAGTTATTGATAATATTGCTCTGATTAAATTTATTACGCATACAGCACAGGAAATCTCATTGGTCAATATTTATCCCATTGCTTCAATCACACAAGGTTTCAACGGACAAGAAATAACCGAATTTGGTTTGCTCAAAGATGCAGGAGCTGTTGCTTTTAGTGAAGGCAAAAAAACACTTCAAAATTCATCTGTTATGCGGCGTGCAATGACTTATGCACGCGATTTTGATGCTCCATTGATGCATGAAACGCAAGATAAAGATCTTACAGGGCAAGGTGTGATGAATGAAGGACTGCTTGCCAGTTGGCTTGGTCTTTCTGGCATCCCTCGCGAAGCAGAAGTTATCCCACTTGAAAGAGATCTGCGATTAGCAGTATTAACGCAAACACGCTATCATGCCGCTCAAATATCGACAGCACTCTCTGCTGATGCACTTCGTTTAGGTAAAAAACGCAGTGAGAAAATTTCAGCGGGTGTATCTATTAATCATTTATCTTTCAATGAAAATGACATTGGTGAATATCGCACCTCTTTTCGCTTAATGCCCCCATTGCGTACAGAAGAAGACCGTATAGCAATGATTGAAGCAATAAAGGATGGGACTGTAGATGTTATTGTCTCTTCTCATGATCCTCAGAGTATCGACAAAAAACATTTACCATTTAATGACGCGGCAGTTGGCGCTATTGGTATGGAGACCTTATTGAGCGCAGCCTTACGCCTTTATCATGATGAGAGCCTATCTCTTCTACGGATAACGGAACTTTTGTCAACGGCGCCTGCAAAGCTCTTTGGACTCAATGCAGGAACACTCAAAAAAGGTGCTCATGCAGACTTTATTGTGGTTGATCTTGAAGAACCATGGGTTGTTTCGAAAGAGAAGCTCTATTCACGTTCAAAAAATACCCCTTTTGATAATGCACGTTTTCAAGGACGTGTGCTCCAGACCTTTGTGAAAGGGAAATCCGTTTTTAAACTTGATCAACAAACTTAATGAGATTCTTAATGAATGAAGCAGAAATATTTTTTCAGTCCACTCCATGGTTTATTTTCCTCATATCTTATCTCATTGGCTCGATTCCATTTGGGCTTCTTTTTACGAAATTGTTCAAAATTGGTGATATAAGAACAATCGGTTCCGGCAATATTGGAGCAACAAATGTTTTACGAACAGGAAATAAAAAGCTTGCTGCTCTAACACTTCTTTGTGATATGTTGAAAGGAACTATCGTTGTTTTGATTATAAAGTTTTTTAGTAATCCGCTAGACAATAGTATACTTGTTTCTCTAGCGGGTTTTTTTACTTTCTTAGGACATCTTTTCCCCGTATGGCTTAAATTTAAAGGTGGCAAAGGTGTTGCTACCTATCTAGGGGTCTGTTTAGGAATCTATTGGCCCGCAGCAATTATTTTTATTATTGTATGGAGTGCGGTTTTTCTTCTCATGCGTTATTCTTCATTATCTGCGCTTATTGCTGTTACGATCACACCGATATTTGTTTTTTATTTTTCCGCTTCTTATTTCTATTGTATGCTGATTGTGATGAGCGTATTTGTGTTTATAAAACATTCTGCAAATATCAGTAGATTATTAATTGGGGAAGAAAGTAAGATTGGTACGCAACACGGAGATAAATAAAGGAATCCTGCTTACTGATCGTCAACGTCTAAGCTGGTTACGGTTATTGCGCAGTGAAAATATTGGAGCTGTTAGTTTTCGCAATCTCATTGATCATTATAAAACAGCAGAAAATGCTCTGGCAGCGCTGCCAGAGCTTAGTAGAAAAGGGGGTGGTTCTGTATCTATTAAAATAGCAAGCTTAGAAGATGCAGAAAAAGAAATGCAAGAAGCTGAAAGATTAGATATTCGGTTCATCGGTATGGGCGAACCAGATTATCCAGCTTTTCTTAAGGTTACAGAAGCCCCTCCGCCGCTTATTGCTATCAAAGGTAATGTTTCAATTTTTCAAAAAACTTCTATTGGAATTATAGGTTCTCGAAATGCTTCAGCTGCGGGAAAAAAGCTTACAGCTCAATTTGCGCGTTTTCTCGGAGAAGCAGACTTTGTAACAATTTCTGGGCTCGCTCGTGGAATTGATAGCGTTGCGCATCAAGCAAGTTTAAAAACAGGAACTGTTGCAGTCATGGCGGGAGGAATTGATCATATCTATCCTCCTGAAAATAAAAAGTTGCATGAAGATATTATTGCCAACGGTGGAGCCATCATCAGCGAAATGCCCATTTCTTGGAAGCCGCGTGCTATCGATTTTCCAAGAAGAAACCGTATTATTGCAGCTCTATCACTTGGTCTCTTGGTTGTAGAGGCAGCCCTGCGCTCAGGGTCCTTAATTACCGCACGTCAAGCAGCTGAAATGGGACGGCTAATTTTCGCCATTCCCGGTTCTCCACTTGATCCAAGATCTGTTGGTACAAACAATCTTATCAAAGACGGTGCTCTACTCACCACACATCCTTCTGACATTATAGAAACACTTACGCCATTAATTTCACCGCTTCCAAATTCGCAACTCAATTTTTTTGAGGAACCATCCTCCTTACAACTTGAAAAGGAGAATTTTAATTTAGCAGATGAAAAAAACAGCGATCTCTCTTTAGCAGATGATGATGATGCACGTGCAGCAGTTCTCTCCGCTCTTTCAACAACGCCAATCGATTTAGACACACTCAGTATCCACTCAGGTATTTCACTTCCAACTCTCTACCTCTTGTTGGTAGAACTCGAGCTTGCTGGAAAGCTTATTCGACACTCTGGTGGTTGTGTGTCATTGTCGAATCTTGATCTTCCCCAAGAGCCTCAGCACTATTAATAATGCTTTGCCCTTCTTTGGCAACCATATCCAAAAGCAATGCTAAAAGCGGACTGTGCGCCTGACGCGCCATCTGATTCATTTGCTTTGACATGTCTGTAATATATTGGATAACTTTTAAATGATTTATAAACATAATCCTCTATCCTTGAGCATTTCCCCTCCTACCTCTCAATAGACGTTATCTTAGTATTTCGCCGTATGTTTTTGTAATAACAGTGGAAAATAAATCGTGTAATTCTATATAGGGTGTACTCTAATAATGACAATCATAAGTTGTACAATATTCATGTTTTTTATATGGCTAATATTTTTTTTATGTGCTCTTAAGCAATTGGCATTAGCTATTCGCGTAAAAGGCGTTTATAAAAAAATTTTTATTTCAATATTTGGGTAAAATTATGAATATCGTTATCGTTGAATCTCCAGCAAAAGCAAAAACAATTAATAAATATCTTGGGTCTCAATACAAAGTTGTCGCATCATTTGGACATGTTCGTGATTTGCCTGCAAAAGATGGTTCTGTTTTACCGGATCAAGATTTTTCTATGAAATGGGATATAGATTCTGCTGCCGCTAAACGTTTAAATGAAATAGCAAAAGCCGTTAAAGAAGCTGATAGCCTTATATTAGCAACAGACCCTGATCGTGAAGGGGAAGCTATTTCATGGCATATTCTGGATGTTCTTCGTCAAAAAAAAGTTTTAAAAGATAAACCTATTAAAAGAGTTGTCTTCAATGCCATCACCAAAAAGTCTGTGCTTGATGCTATGAATAATCCACGTGATATTGATACATCCCTTGTCGATGCTTATCTTGCACGTCGTGCTCTCGATTATCTCGTTGGTTTTACACTTTCACCTGTTTTATGGCGTAAACTCCCTGGTGCGCGTTCAGCAGGACGCGTTCAATCGGTTGCTTTGCGTATTATTTGTGATCGTGAATCAGAAATAGAACATTTTATCAAAGAAGATTATTGGTCCATTACAACACAATTAAAAACCATCCGAAATGATAGTTTCCAAGCAAGATTGACAATGTTTAATCAAAGAAAAATAGGCAAGCTTGATATTCAATCTCAAGAAAAAGCAGACCAAATTCGCTTTATGCTGGAGAAAGCGCAATATCATACACTCAGTGTTGAAGCAAAACCTACAAAGAGAAATCCTTTTCCTCCATTTACGACCTCCACACTACAACAAGCAGCTTCTTCAAAACTAGGTTTTTCAGCTTCTCGCACTATGCAAATTGCCCAAAAACTTTATGAAGGCATTGAAATTAATGGTGAAACGGCAGGGCTTATTACTTATATGCGTACCGATGGTGTGCAGATAGCACCTGAGGCTATTGATTCAGCAAGAAAAGTTATTCATGAAACTTTCGGAAAAGACTATATTCCTGAAAAACCACGTTTTTATTCAACAAAGGCAAAAAATGCACAGGAAGCACACGAAGCGATCCGTCCAACAGATTTTCAACGCAATCCTAGTCAAGTCCGTAATTTTCTCGATAGCGATCAAGCAAAGCTCTATGAGCTGATATGGAAGCGTGCTATTGCCAGCCAAATGCGCTCTGCTGAAATTGAACGTACAACTGTTGAAATTGAAGCACAGACAGGAGAAAACTGTGCAAATCTACGGGCAACAGGATCTGTTGTTCGCTTTGATGGCTTTATTTCCGTCTACACGGATCAACGAGACGAAGAAAATAATGAAGAAAATGAAACAACACGTTTACCACAAATAAACACTGGTGAAGCACTTACAAAAGAAAAAGTTGAATCTGTACAACATACCACAGAGCCCCCTGCTCGTTATTCTGAAGCTTCATTAATTAAAAAGCTTGAGGAGTTAGGAATTGGTCGTCCTTCAACTTATGCATCCACATTGGCGACATTGTGTGACCGTGGATATATTGTCATTGATAAACGAAAGCTTATTCCCGATGCCAAGGGACGTATTGTTACAGCCTTTCTTGAAAATTTTTTTAATCGCTATGTAGAATATGGTTTCACAGCAGATCTTGAAGAAAAGCTGGATCTTATCTCTGATGGCAAACTTTCTTGGAAAGACGTATTGCGAGATTTTTGGGATGGATTTAATGCATCTATTATCAATATCCAAGAACTCCGTATAACCAATGTTCTTGATGCTTTAAATGTAACATTAGCACCTCTCGCCTTTCCTGAACGCGAAGATGGAAGTGATGTACGTTCCTGTCCTCTTTGTAAAAATGGTCAATTATCATTAAAACTTGGGCGTTATGGTGCTTTTGTTGGCTGTTCCAATTATCCCGAATGTAAATACACACGCCAACTTGGTACAGATACTGGAGAAGAGAATGAAGCTGTACGCAATGATGAACCTGTTATACTTGGTATTGACCCTGAAACAGGAAAAGAGATCTCTCTTCGTAATGGCCGGTTTGGTCCCTATATTCAACTTGGTGAAAGCAAAGAAGTTAAGCGTGCAGGATTACCAAAAGAATGGCAGGCAGAAAATGTAACCCTTGATAAAGCCTTGGCTTTACTATCCCTTCCCCGTGAAATTGGCATTCATCCTGAAACTGGAAAAACAATCACGGCTACGATTGGACGATATGGTCCCTATCTTAGCCATAACGGAAAATCTGCGCGCCTTCTTCATGCAGATGAAGTTTTTGATATTGGTATCAATCGTGCTGTTACAGTATTAGCAGAACAACAAGAAAACAAAACCAGGCAAAGCAGAACAACACCTGAAGCATTGGCAACATTAGGAGAGCATCCCGAAGGAGGAACCATTACCGTGCGCAACGGGCGTTATGGTCCTTATGTCAATTGGGGTAAAATTAATGCAACATTGCCAAAAGATAAAGATCCCATTAGTGTAACACTTCCAGAGGCACTAGAACTTATATCGGCTAAAGCATCGAGTAAAAAAACAACTTCAAAAAGAGCTTCTTCTAAAACAAAAGCAAAAATAAAAGAGACATAAATTTTGGCTAAAGGTGAAAAAAACATAAAATATCTCTCTTCATTCAAGGGGAAAACTTTTCCCAATAAGGAAGCAATCCTTTCCTTTATAATTGAGAATCCTAACCACTCAAGTAAACGAGAAATCGCTAAAGCTTTTAACTTAAAAGGCGATTCTCGTATCTGGCTTAGAGATATGTTACGTGAGTTAAAGGATCAAAATCTCATATCTGAACACCACAAAAGAGCAATAAACAAAGGAAAATTACCCCCTGTTTCTTTAGTAAAAATTAGCGGACGTGATAAAGATGGAAGTTTTATTGCACAACCTCTTGAATGGGAAGATTCTCCAAAGCCCAATATTGAAATACACTCTTTTCATCACATAACAAGAAGTAATATTGGTGTTGGAGATCATATTCTTGTAAAAGTTTTTCGAAATAAAAATTCTGAAAGCTCAAGCTATCCTTATACGGGACGAATTATTCGTAAAATTGATGTATCTCCCAAAAGCGCATTTGCTATTGTACGAAAATTGGAAAATAATCAATGGCGCCTTGATCCTATAGACCGCAAAACCAATGAACTCATTGTTGAAATGTCTCCAGAAATGAAGATTCAAATTGGTGATCTCGTTGAAGTCGAAATAAAAAAAAATACTGGTTACGGATTAAAGAGCGCAAAAATAAAGAATGTTTTAGGGCACATTAAGAGTGAGAAAACACTCTCAATGATAGCGCTTCTTTCGAAAGGAATTCCTTATATTTTTCCTGAAAGTGTTCTTGAGCAAGCCAAACATATCAAAGCTGCCAATATGGATAATCGTGAAGATTGGCGACAATTGCCCTTTATTACAATTGATCCACCAGATGCAAAAGACCATGATGATGCAGTTTATGCAACCAAGGATAAGGATCCAGCAAATAATGATGGTTGGATTATTATTGTAGCCATTGCAGATGTTTCTTATTATATCAAAACAGGAAGCGCTTTAGATAAAGAAGCATTGAAACGTGGAAATTCTGTTTATTTTCCCGATACCGTTGTGCCAATGTTACCTGAACGCCTTTCTCATGATTTATGTTCTCTGCGTGAAGGAAAAGAAAGACCAGCTTTAGCCGTTCGTATGATTTTTGATGCAAACGGTAATAAACGAAAACATAGTTTTCATCGTACTATGATTCGTGTAAGAGCCAAACTTTCTTATCAAGAAGTACAATTGGCAATTGAAGGTAATATAAATGAAAAAATAACCCCTCTTTTTGAGAGCATTTTGCACCCCTTATGGGAAGCCTATGCATGCCTTAAAGCTGCGCGAAATCGTCGCCAACCACTAGAATTAGAAATTGCAGAAAAAAAGATTATTCTTGATCAAAATGGTTGCATAAAAGATGTTGTGAGTGAAACACAATTAGAAGCGCATCGTTTAATTGAAGAGTTTATGATACAAGCTAATATTGCAGCTTCTGAAACATTAAAACAACATCACCAGCCGCTCATTTATCGTATTCATGAAAAACCTTCTCTTGCTAAGCAAGAAATACTTCGGAGCTTTCTTCAAAGTTTGGGGATACCACTCTCCCGCGGAAGCGAACTTACCTCAGCGCGCCTTAATAGAATTTTAGAAAAGGTCGCTCATACTCAACAACAAGAACTAGTCAATCAAGTTATTTTGCGTTCACAATCACAAGCAGAGTACAACCCTAAAAATAGTGGCCATTTTGGTTTAAATTTGCAGAACTATACACATTTTACATCACCAATCCGTCGTTATGCTGATCTCATTATTCATCGAGCACTCATTAAAGCTCTCAAATTAGGAAATGATCAATTAACAGATACACAAGAACAAAATCTTGCAGAAATTGCTACGCAAGTTTCTTTATACGAACGCCGTGCAATGATGGCTGAAAGAGAAACGATTGATCGGCTTGTTGCTCACTATTTAACGAATAAAATCGGTCGTATTTTTACAGGTCGCATTTCCGGAGTTACAAAAGCAGGTCTTTTTATCTCACTTGATAAACTCAATACAGATGGTTTTGTCCATATTTCTACACTTAAAAATGATTATTATCATTTTGATGAAGCACAACATGTTCTTGTAGGACAGCGTAGCCATAAAGGCTATCAGCTCAGTGATGTTGTAGAAGTAAAACTTATAACGGTACAACCTTTTGCTGGCGCTTTATGCTTTGAACTGTTAACAAAACCTCGTCCAATAAAATTTTCACCGACATCCTACCATAAAAACAAATTAAAAAAACAAAAGTATACTTTTTATGGGAAAAGAAAAAATTAAGCTTCTTGCCCTCCATTAAATATAATATGAATAATAAATTCAATTTAAGAAATGGCTTATATTATATAATATTTATATTATTTTATATGTACAATCTTCTTTCTTTAGTATACAAGAGGATAAATTTTATTGTTAAGTCTATAATAACCATATAAAAATCTTGCAGTTTTTTATACTTAGGAAATGAGAGAAACTGCAAAGGGTAGTTTTGGCTCCCTTTCATTTCAGCTCATCTTTTCATTGTTTAAATAAACAAGAGTACCTTAAGCCATTCTCATGAAAAAAAAACCTTTTGACTCTCAAAATAATTCTTTGCGTGCAATTATTGCCGCTATTGCAACCATTGGCACTGTTGGAACAGCATTGGCAATGGGAACACAACTTGTCTCTCTTCTTATGGCAGAGAAAGGACTTTCCAACAGTACAATCGGCTATAGTGGAACAGTTGGTGGAATCGCCACAATTATTGCAGCTATTTTTACGTCTCGAATTGCCTTATGCTTAGGAATCGCTCAAACAATATTGCTTATGATGGCGATAGGATCTTTAAGTTTTTTAGGATTCTATTTTTTTGATCCCATATGGGTTTGGTTTATTTTAAAGTTTATATTACATTTCAGCATGACAGTTATGTTTATCCTGTCAGAGTTTTGGATCAACAGTTATGCTCCCCCCAAAAAACGCGGTTTTATCCTTTCTATTTATGCTATTGTCTTAGGATTAGGGTTTATAATAGGTCTAACGCTGCTAGCAAAAGTGGGAACACAAGGATTTATTCCTTTTGCTGTTGGATATAGCCTTATTATACTTGCTACTATACCAATTCTTACCGCTTGGAAATTAAGTCCAGAATTTCAAAAAAATCAATATATGCCATTTTTTCGTTATCTTTTTCACGTTCCAAGTGCAATGATAGCGGTCCTTGTTTACGGGGCCATTCAAATGGGCGTATTAACTCTTATAATACCCTTTAGTTTATCCATTGGTTATAATGAGAATGAAGCAGCACATTTTATGGCAACCCTTGCACTTGGGAATATTTTCCTCTTAATTCCTATCAGCATTATAAGCGACTACGCCAAAGATCGACGCTACCCGCTGATGAGTTGCGCTATTCTAGGTTTTATAGGAACTTTTATAGTACCATGGATTCTTCAATATCCATGGATTCTGATGCTTGATTTGTTTTTTCTGGGTGGTGTATCAGCGAGCCTTTATACAATTAGTCTTGCACATTTAGGAGCCCGTCTCAAGGGGCAAGAGCTTGCTGCTGCTAATTCTGCTTTTATTTTTTGTTATGGAATTGGTATGCTCATCGGACCGACCTTTATCGGAAAATCCATGGATATCTTTAAACCCTTTGGTTTTTCAATAGCCATGGCTGTTTTTTTCGGTTTATATGTCATTTTCGTGTTTGTCCAACTTATGAGAAAATTAATCAGCTCTTGACTTTTTTGAGAACATCCGTAGTGTTGCCGGAAAATCTGATGATGTCGGAAATAAGTTTTGACAGCAATAATATTTTTTCAGTATAAATAGGGTACTTACATTATGGCTAAAGCAGCAACCATTAAGATCAAGCTTTTATCAACTGCAGATACTGGTTTTTTCTATGTAACAAAGAAAAACAGCCGTACAATGACAGATAAAATGAGCAAGCGTAAATATGATCCAGTTGTAAAAAAGCACGTTGAATTTAAAGAAACAAAAATTAAATAAATAAAATTATTATTAAATTGATAGATTTTATACTCCAAAAGAAATGTGGAAGTATTGCTCTTCAAAGTTATTTTTTGAGGTGTGTTTTTTTATTTCCTTAAGTTTAAAAAGTTTACTTTAAAATTTGTATGTTTTGTACGGATTTGGATAAGTTGATTTATTATTTAAGTTACTTACATATATTCTGTATGAGTATTTGATTATTGTGATATCTAACGAAAATTTTGTCATTAAAACGAGACATTGTTTCGTCATATGAATAAAGTTTCTCGGGTGAATTATAAACAATACTAAAATAGAGTTATAATAATGTTAGCAGTTTCTTTATTTCATGAAAAAATCTTTTTCTCATTTTAATCTAAGAAGCTTTAATCTAAAAGTAATCGGTTTCAGTATTTTTGTCGCTGCTAGCATTCTTATCATTATGTCAACTTATTTTAAGAAAACTCAGCGGTTGCCTCAAAAAGAAAAATTTTCTTCTCAAAATTCTGTTGAAGGAAATGCATTAATCATTGATGGCGATACCATTATGATTTCTTCAATTAAGATTCGACTAGCTGGAATTGATGCTCCTGAACTCCACCAATTTTGTGGAAAAAAAGAAGCTCGCTACCCTTGTGGGCTTGAGGCAAAGAAATATTTAGAAAAACTATTAAAAAATCAAACTGTTACATGTCACTGGCAAAAAACAGATAAATATCGCCGTATTCTTGCAACATGTAAAACAAAACAAGTTAGCAATATCAACGCAACACTTGTACATAATGGTTGGGCTGTAAATCATTATGAATACCCCAAAGAAGAGCAAGAAGCTAGAAAGAAAAAGAAAGGAATATGGGCATCAAGTTTTCAACGACCAAAAGAATGGCGCAAAGCAAATCCTCGCACAGAATAAGAAAAATATTTTTTAATTTTATTTACCAATGAAACAATGTAGCCAAATTATCAAACTTGAAAAAGAGATCTATTCCTGTCGTGTTTGCGTCCAACAACCCCATTATTTTCCTCCTCTTCCTCATGAGCCAAACCCTGTCGTTTATTTATCCGATACTGCTTCGATTGCAATTGCAGGCCAAGCACCAGGGTTGCGTGTCCATGAAACTTCTATCCCTTTTAATGATCGCTCTGGTGAAAAATTGCGTAATTGGCTGGGTGTCACGAAAGAAGAATTTTATAATAGATCTCTTTTTGCTATTGTTCCTATGGGATTTTGTTTTCCAGGCTATGACAAAAATAAAGCTGATTTACCACCAAGACGTGAATGTCGAGAAATATGGCATGAAAAGATATTTCAAGCGATGCCTCAAATAAAGCTTGTTCTTGCTATTGGCAGTTATGCGCAAAAGTGGCACATTACAGAATTAAAATATAAAACCGTTTCTGCAACTGTTGGTGATTGGAGAAATATTCTTTCCATTCCCCAACCTCGAGGCTATAATGTTATGCCTTTGCCTCATCCATCATGGCGAAATACTTCTTGGTTACAGAAAAATCCATGGTTTAATGATGAGCTTATTGTATATCTGCGTTGTTTAGTGCGTAAATTTTTATAAATTAAAATATTGAGAATAAATATGGACCGTCTTGACCGAAAAATTTTACATCTTTTGCAAGAAAATGCGACACTTTCTGTTGCTGATATTGCTAAAAAAGTGGGACTTTCGACCACTCCTTGCTGGCGTAGAATTCAAAAACTTGAAGAAGATGGCGTCATTCAGCGTCGTGTTGCTGTTCTTTCTCCTGAAAAAGTAAACGCACACGTCACTGTTTTTGTGTCTATTCGCACAAACACACATAGTCATGAATGGTTTAAGCGTTTTTCAAAAATTGTGCAAGAATTCCGTGAAGTCATTGAATTTTATCGAATGAGTGGAGATATTGACTATTTATTGCGTGTTGTTGTGCCCAACATTGAAGCTTATGATCTTTTTTATAAAAAATTAATTTCTAAAATTGATATCCGTGATGTCTCATCTTCTTTCGCAATGGAACAGATTAAATATACAACGGAACTTCCACTTAATTATATTAAATTACACGACAAGACGCATGAACAAAACTCTTAAGATTTTTATATCCGTCTCATGATCTTTTAGGCATTCAAACTTTCTTGTTGAAAAACGACCATTTGTGCATGTGTTAAAACAGCAGCTTTGACAATACCAGCTGCCATAGCTGCTCCTGTCCCTTCACCAAGACGCATCCCCAAATCTAGAAGTGGTTCTTTGCCAATTTTTTTTAAAAGTTTACGATGAGCTGTCTCAGAAGAAACATGTCCAACAAGGGTATGATCAAGAGCTTTTGGATGCATTTTATAAAGGACCGCTGCAGCTGCTGTTGCCACAAAACCATCTAAAATAACAGGTATTTTTTCTATTCTTGCTGCTAAAATAGCACCAACCATAGCAGCAATTTCACGTCCTCCTAAGCGACGCATTATCTCAAAAGGATCATTAAAATAATCCTTATGCAAAGAAATGGCTGTCTTAACCGCTGCAATTTTACGCTGATAAAAATCACCTTCTGATTCCATAGCATTTCCTGTCCATTCTTCCACTTCCCCTCCAAACAATGCTAAGCATAAAGCTGAAGCTATTGCTGTGTTTCCAATTCCCATTTCTCCAATACATAAAAGATCTGTTCCACCCGCAATGGATTCCATTCCAAATGCCATTGTAGCAGCCGCACTCCGCTCATCCATTGCGGCATCCTTCGTAATATTCATTGTTGGATATTCCAATGCTAAATCAAATATTTTTAATCCAAGATCATAAGCAATACAAATTTGATTGATAGCAGCTCCACCAGAGGCAAAATTTTCTACCATTTTTTGTGTCATAGATTGTGGAAATGGTGTAATATTCTCCTCTACAATACCATGATTTCCAGAAAAAATAGCGACCAAAGGTCTCGTTACGATAGGTTTTTCTGTACCCCTCCACCCCGCATACCAAACAGCAATATCTCCTAGTTTTCCTAATGTTCCTTGCTCTTTTGTTAAGTCTTTTTGCCGTTTTTTTGCCAAAATTATAGAAAACTCATCAGCAACAGGTAAATTTGTAAGCAAAGCACGAAAATCATCAAATGGACTAGCGGTCATAAGGATACCTTTTAAAATCTACAATGTTTATGAAAATCCCGTCATATATACAGGATATGAATAATTTATTGTTTTTTTAACAGTGCTTTAAAAATGTTAAATACTATGAAAGCAATAATTTCTACATTCTATTTTCAACCCTAATAACAAACGTGCAAGATTCAAAATGTTATTAATATCTTATGATTACCTTTACAGTGATACCCTTAACCTATTTTTATTTAATAGGCATAATCAGCATGCCGTTTAATATATACATTCCAACAATTCTTATGCATAATAAAAGTTATAAACTTTCAAAAACTTATAAAATTGAAGAGATCAAAATTATAGCAAAGACATCCAAACGCAAAGGATCTCAACTTTAATATATGTTAATTATTAGGCTATTATTAAATGAGAGCATAAAAAGCTTCTTTTAAAATACATATATCTGCATTTGGTTTTGTCGCATCATTTGATAATATTTGCCTCCATCGACGTGCCCCACCCCGCCCATGAAATAAACCAATCATGTGACGTGTCACATGAGAAAGCCGCCCCCCCGATGCAATATGTCGAGCTGCATAATCACACATAACCTCAATAAGATCACTCTCACTCAGATTATTTTGCGTCTCACCATAGAGTTCAAAATCAATATGTTTTAACAAAGCTGGATTATGATAAACTTGGCGACCAACCATGACAGCATCACAGAAAGTTAAGTGTTCTTTGATCTCATCAATCGATTTAATTCCACCATTTATCCCAATGAATTTATGAGGATATTTACGTTTTAATTTGTAAACTCTTTCATAATTAAGGGGCGGAATATTACGGTTTTCTTTCGGACTCAATCCTTGCAGCCATGCCTTGCGTGCATGTATCCAGAGCGCATCACATCCAGCATTCCAAACCTGATTAGCCAAAAGATCTAACGCTAACTCTTCATCTTGTTCGTCCACTCCAATCCGACATTTGACAGTTACAGGTATAGTAACCTCTCGTTTCATCGCTTCCACGGCATTTGCCACAATGTCTGGATGTAGCATCAAACAAGCCCCAAAGACACCTGCTTGAACACGATTTGATGGGCACCCGACATTAAGATTTATTTCGTTGTAGCCAAAATCCTCAGCAATTCGTGCAGCTTCTGCTAACTTTTTCGGATCAGCCCCCCCTAGTTGTAATGCAACTGGACGTTCTTTGTCGCTAAAAGCCAACAATTGTTCGCGAACACCATGAATGACAGCATCTGCTACCATCATTTCCGTATAAAGGAGAGCTTTTTTCGTTAAAAGACGATAAAAAAACCTGCAATGTCGGTCTGTCCAGTCCAACATTGGTGCTACTGCAAATTTTATAGGCGATGGAAGGTTGTAAAATATCATGAGGGTATTACTCTCATGTCCCTATAGCTCTCTCTTTATACATAGAAAAATACTTACTTTTAGTTTATAGAAAGTTTTATTCTCTTATACTATCATGAGTATAATAACAGTTCATTATTTTCAATTGATATCAAAGTTTACGACAATCAATCATGATAAAACACAATATCGCATTTCTCATAGATTAGTGTTCAGGTATATAAACATGAAAAAAGAAGATTTTCACCATAATATAAAAAACTCATTTACAAGTTCTTCTTACGCTCATCAAGCCTCCATCCTTACATGATTTAGCACAGCATTTAAGATAATAAATGCTAAACTAACACATTATACAATTTTTCATGCTCGATTTAATTTTCTTTAGATTTTTTAACTCATTGTGCAAATAAACGCTATAGAAAGTATCTTTATCTTCTCCTAAAGAAAGAACAAAAATCCTTATTTCACACGAATCTAATTATAAATCATTTTTTATCAATGAGTTCTTTTTGGTAATATTCTTAGATTTCACTTTATAAGATAGACAAATTTCATCTTAAATATTCTATCTAATTTTGCCATTTTGTGATTCTTGCAAAAAAAAACTAAAATCAGGGTACAGACAACCATTGCCTTTTTAATATCTATAACTAATATCAGTATCTCTCGAAGGAAAATATTTTACAATATTGCAGATACAATTTGTAAAATGAAATGATCATAAACGTTGTTCAATCTCTTGTTGGCTTTGCATATAGGAAGAAAGAGTATCAACCTCTTGTTCATTAAATAGGAGCCCCAGTTTTGAACGACGCCATAACACATCTTCACATACTTTAGCCCATTCTTTTTCCATCAACCATTTTACTTCTACTTCATAAAGCCCATGTCCGAAATTTTTTCCTTTATTTGCCTTACCATGTGCAAAGATCACCAATGCTTCCGTACCGTAGGAGCGTGCAAGCCTGCGATGTGTAAAAGCATCTAAATCTGGCATTAAAAGAGCAATCCTATTTTCGATTGTATCTAATTTGTTATAGGGAAAATCACCCCCTGGAAGTACTGCCTTAGCCGTCCATGATGCTCCCTTTTTACCAAGCTCTTTTTCAACAAATTTCATCGCATCTTCAGCCAACTTACGATAAGTTGTAATCTTTCCACCATAAAGATTAAGTATCTTTGGTGTCGTTCCTGTTCCCATTTCTTTAAAAACATAATCGCGCGTAATTTCTTGTGCTTTTGAAGCTCCATCATCATAGAGTGGACGAACTCCAGAGTAAGACCAGACAATCGTTTCAGGCAACACTGGTTGTATGAAATATTCACTGGCTGCTGCACAAATATAATCAATTTCTGTATCAGTAATATGAACGTCAGCCGGATCTCCTTGATAATTACAATCTGTTGTTCCAAGCAAGGTAAACTCTTCTTGATACGGAATAGCAAATATAATACGCCCATCACCATTTTGAAAAATATAAGCACGATCATGAGTATAAAGCTTGGGAACCAAAATATGAGAACCTCTAACAAGCCGTACTGGTGGATGTTCTTTACAATCTAATATGCTTGCCAAAACATGATCAATCCAAGGTCCTGTCATATTCGCGATATAAGAAGCTGTGACACTATATTCTTTGCTACTTAACTTGTCTTGAAGAAATATACGCCATTTATTGTCTTCTTTTTTTAAAGAGAGAACTTCTGTTCGTACTTTTATATCAGCTCCCCACTTTTCTGCATCACGAGCATTGCCAATAACTAAACGCGCATCATCTACTCTTGCATCAGAATATTCAAAACCTCTCTGATATTCTTTCTTCAGTGTAGAGCAAAATTTTTGTGAAAAATTAATCGTTTTACTGCGCCACAATTTCTGATTCCAATTCCCTAAATAATCATAAATAAAAAGTCCAAAACGCAACATCCAAGCAGGGCGCAATTCTTTATGATAAGGAAGGAGAAAACGCAAAGGACGCACAATATGTGGAGCCATACGTAAAATAATCTCGCGTTCTTTCAATGCTTCACGAACAAGTTTGAACTCATAGTGTTCAAGATAACGAAGCCCACCATGAATAAGCTTTGTTGACGCACTTGAGGTCCCAGATGCAAGATCGTTCATTTCAGCCAATCCCACTTTAAATCCGCGTCCTGCTGCATCTCTTGCCAATCCACAGCCGTTTATCCCTCCTCCAATGATAAACAGATCATAATGTGTTGTGGTTTTCATAATTTCACTTTTCATTATTTAATTTTGTTTCTCAGTACTCAATAAAGCAACAGAAAAAAATAATACAAATGTTCTTCATTGTATTATCAACGTACTTTTTCCTAAAATAAACACGCACAAAAAGCTTTTGATACCCTTATACATCAAAACAACATTTGACAAATTAAAGAGAATTTTTTTATCTTTTACAAAACATAATCCTTGCCAAGCCAAGGTTCATCATATGAAATCTTTTTAGAGAAAAATTGATGTTTTTTCTCATTCTTAAAGATACACTATAACTAAATGCTTCATTGCACATAGATAGCGCTTTTCATATAGTTCACTCAATGACACCCTAAAAAATGTGAAGGTATACAAATGAATTATCACTCTCAAAACTCGAAAATAACACTTCTTTCAAAAATTTTAGTTATGTTGAGTATTTTAACCTTTTTACCTTCTTTATCAAACGCAACATCACACTCAAAAACAGCAAATAATTTAAGCTTAGAAAAGCTTAAAACACAACTTTTGGAAGATTCTAGCTTTTTATCTAAGCTTAAAGAAAAAATGATACCACATACTGATTCTCATCATATTCAACAAATTGTCAGAGAGTACCTTCTTACTCATCCAGAAATTATGATTGAAATGCAGCTTATTCTTCAAGATAAGCTGGAAAAACAGAATGAATACGAAAACCAAAAACAAACTTCTGTCATTCATTTATTAGAAAAAGAAATTTTTCATTCTCCTCATGACGCTGTTTTGGGAAACCCAAATGGTAAAAGAGTGCTTGTCAATTTTTTTGATTACAACTGTGGATATTGTAAAATTTCCTATTCAAATATAGAAGACTTGATAAAAGAATATCCAGATTTAAAGGTTATTATCAAGGATTTACCAATTTTAAGCTCTGATTCTATGGCAGCCCATACTGTTGCCTACGCATTTCGAAAACAATTTCCAGAGAAATATCCTCAGTTTCACAAAACGCTTTTAATGTATCAGGGTCGTGCAAATGAAGCTAAAGCTATTAAAGTAGCTGTTTCATTAGGAGCAGATGAAAAAAAACTACGTAATGCAATAAAAGATCCCACTCTGCAAAACGCTTTTAAAGAAAATATTCAAATTGCCTCTACACTTCATATTACGGGAACACCTTCTTACATCATTGGTAATAAAATATTCATTGGCGCAGCCAAACAAGATATTCTAAAACAAGCGATAGACAATACACAGTGAATTCCTGATCCATTTTAGAAAGAATACTGTAAATGAGGTAATTTTATGCTTTCTCTTTTTTGACAACAGGCTTATAAGTGCAATTTTGCGTAAAGCAGATACGAGTTTTAAATTGCAAAGTATAATAATTTAAAGGAAATAAAAATCTTTAAAGCCTCAAAAGATGTCATCCCTAATCTAGAGATATTCGGTCATAAAATGAGATAATGACGATCTTCATTGATCAAGGAGTTAGAAATAAAATGACAACAAAAAAAATGGATTCGGCAAAAACCGCAATTGATACGAAAATTATTCGTGATCTTGCTGAAATTTTGAATGATACAAATTTAACGAACATTGAAGTTGAACAAGGGGAGCTTCGTATTTGTGTCTCACGCCAAAATACCTTAATTTCTTCTGAGCAAGCAATCTATGCTCCTGTTTCTACTCCTACTTTTTCTGTAACATCTTCTCCAGTTCCAACAGCTGAATCTCCTATACAATCTATCCAAGAAGATAAATCAAAAAACACAATAACCTCTCCAATGGTTGGAACAGCCTATCTTGCACCCTCACCAGGCGCACAATCTTTTGTAGAAGTAGGACAAAATGTTTCTGAAGGGGAGACATTACTTATTATTGAAGCCATGAAAACAATGAATCAAATTTCATCACCGCGCTCAGGTACGGTAACCACTGTTCTTGTCAAAGATGGTCAACCTGTTGAATTTGGTGAACCACTTATTATTGTTGAATAAAGCGAGGGGCAACCATGATTCGAAAAATCCTCATTGCTAATCGAGGAGAAATTGCTCTTCGTGTTTTACGTGCATGTAAAGAACTTGGCATAAAAACCGTGGCTGTTCACTCTACCGCTGATGCAGATGCAATGCATGTTCGTCTTGCTGACGAAAGTGTTTGTATTGGCCCTCCTCCCGCTCGTGATTCTTATTTGAGTATTCAGCAAATTATTGCTGCTTGTGAAATTACAGGAGCAGATGCTGTTCATCCAGGTTATGGCTTTCTTTCGGAAAATGCAAAATTTGCAGATGTTCTAGAAGCCCATGATATTACATTCATCGGTCCAACAGCTACTCATATCCGAATCATGGGCGATAAAATCGAAGCAAAGAAAACCGCCAAAAAACTTGGTATTCCTGTAGTTCCAGGTTCAGATGGAGCCGTCACTGAAGAATCAGATGCTTTACGCACTGCTCGTGAAATTGGTTATCCAGTTATTATAAAAGCTTCTGCCGGTGGTGGTGGACGTGGTATGAAAGTCGTTCATTCTGAACAAGAATTTTCTATAGCTCTCAAAACAACGCGTTCAGAAGCGAAAGCTGCTTTTGGTGATGACGCTGTTTACATAGAAAAATATTTAGAAAAACCCCGTCATATTGAAATTCAAGTCATAGGTGATGGTAAGGGAAATGCTATTCATTTAGGAGAACGCGATTGTTCACTTCAACGACGGCATCAAAAAGTATGGGAAGAAGCTACGTCACCTGCACTTAATGAAACTGAACGGAAAAAAATTGGAAGTATTGTTGCAAATGCCTGTGCCCAACTTGGATATCGTGGAGCTGGTACTATTGAATTTCTTTATGAAAATGGCAGATTTTATTTTATTGAAATGAATACACGTTTACAAGTCGAGCATCCTGTAACTGAAGCAATTACAGGTATAGATTTAGTCCACGAACAAATCCATATTGCATCAGGCTGTAAACTTTCAGTGACACAAGATGAAGTCTGTTTTTCTGGTCATGCCATTGAATGCCGTATTAATGCAGAAGATCCTATTAACTTTACGCCATCACCTGGAACCATTACACATTTTCATACACCTGGAGGTTTAGGGATTCGTGTTGATTCAGGCGCTTATTCAGGTTACCGTATTCCTCCTTACTATGATAGCATGATTGGAAAGCTGATTGTTCATGGACGTACCCGTTTAGAATGTATGATGCGTTTACGGCGTGCTTTAGATGAATTTGTCGTCGATGGGATAAAAACTACACTGCCTCTTTTTCGCGATCTTATTAATAATCAAGATGTTGCTGATGGTAATTATAATATTCACTGGCTAGAAAATTACCTTGCTCATCAATCAAAGTCTTCAGATTCGTAATTCGATAGCAAAACGGTGCATTCTTATAAAAGATTCTATAAGATATCAACATAAGGATAGTTCCAACCTTGCTGTAAAAAGTGGAAAAAAGGAAATAAATTGGTTATTTTTTATATAGTTTTCTTTTAATATGTATAAAATTTAATAATTTTCTGTTTTCCTTTTTGTTAGTTTGTGCTACCTCCTACATGGTTACGCCCTTATAGCTCAGTTGGTAGAGCACCTGATTTGTAATCAGGGGGTCGGGAGTTCGAGTCTCTCTGGGGGCACCATGTTCTTTTTTATCCAAAATAAATTATTGATTTTCCATATATTTTTTACAGTGAGGGACGCGTAAATAAAAGT
>NZ_JBHIQF010000018.1:0-29263 GCF_042196445.1 Bartonella sp. AP11XZML | reverse complement strand
AGCCAAGGGTAAAGCCGAGGTTATTATAGCAAAACAACGCCATGGTCCGACAGGAATCGTTCCCCTTGCCTTTCAATCCGACTTTACATGCTTTAGTGATTTGGAAAAATAGGAGCAGAAAAATGCGTTAAAGAGAGCGTTAAAGACCCTTTGAAAGGCATTTGAAGACCCTTTGAGAACATCTTTAAAACTCTTTGAGAAAAAATAAATTGGTACAAAACCTAGTGTCAAAATATACAAAACCTGCTGGCAAGCTACAGCTGGCAAGCTACAACAAAATCCGCTGGCAAGCTACAGCTACATACAGCTACAATACAACTGGCTGGGGAACTTGGATTCGAACCAAGATTGACGGAGTCAGAGTCCGCTGTTCTACCATTAAACTATTCCCCAATAAGCCAATTTTACCATTTCTAGCAGATTCTATAGTGTAGGCAAGTGCAAAAAATCTTTAGATTATCGATAATAAAGAGCGATAGGGATATCATTATAATCCCAGTAGGGGCGGACTCGATATTTTAGCATATAGCAATAAGCGAATAAAAACATATAAATAGAGCAGACCGCGAACGGAGGCATCACAAACTCTTGTTGAAATATTCTCTAATAGGTATATGCCTGTCAGGCAACAGCTACTAAATCATGGAGAATTTATGAGTAATATTCCTACTTATCCTGTTACCCCAAACCTACAGTTGGTATACGTCTCAAACATAGAGTATTCTACGGCTTTTTACAAATTCATCTTCAAGAAAGAACCTGTGTTTACCTCGCCACGCTATGTTGCATTTGCTTCTTCGGGGGATGCTCTCTTTGCTCTCTGGTCTGGGGGCGATAAGCCTGAGGAAAATGTGCCTCGTTTTTCAGAAATCGGCATTATGTTGCCGACAGGAGAGGACGTAGATAAGCTCTATGCGGAATGGCAAGAGCAAACCACTGTTGAGATAAATGTTTTGAAGGAACCGTATACTGATGTATTTGGACGTACCTTCCTAATCAAAGATCCAGACGGACATATTATCCGTGTTTGTCCACTGGATTAAAAAGCTTGAGATCCGATCTTTAATCGTCCGAATTATAATACCTGAATTATAATAATTGTCTGTTTCCAAAACCTATAAGCTATGCACGCTAAGAGGCTTACTTACGACGCGTGGCTTATTCGTTCGGTGCTGTTCCATTATATTCAGCACCACAACCTGCCTGTTCCCACAGGCGGTCTAATTGGTTTGGGGCATCAGTCGGCGTTATTGCATGGCCAGTGATCAGTACTTGTAAAATCATAGAAGCTATCCCTCATCGCACTTATATTGAGCCTTTTACTGGAATGGGAAGAATATTCTTTACAAGGAAATTGATATCTTTATGAAGTTAAAAAGGTATTGTACATAAAAACTAATAAAGTCAATATATTAAGTGCAATTATTTTATATGAATCCACATAAGAATCCATACTTTTATGCATGTTTGAATTGATCATTTTTTATATAGGATTGCCATGAATGTATAGACCATAAAAAGCAAATCATAATGCAAATATTATAACGCATGGGTGCATTCAAATGAAATGAAAAGCGGTTATCATTCATAACAGGTCATAAATTTTATGATACGTTTTTATTATAGCACAAATCACATTGTTTTAAATTTCAGTCGTTTGGAATTATCGATAACATAAATTGCATACGTTTAAGAATGGGATGTGTTTTGCTCTTTATTTGAGTGTAACCTTAAAAGGAATAATCGTTTGAAACTATCATAAGCTTATAGATTGAGTTCATAAAGATTGCATAAAAGGGTTTAAAGATAAGATCGTTTTTAAAAACGCTTACTAAAAAGTTAGTAAATGATAGGCAGGCATTATATAGATACTATCATCACAATATAGAATGAAAATCACAATGTTATGTCTTATGAAATTGAAAGCCTTTTAATGATATAACGCAAGCAAGCGAGAAAAAAACGTTTTAAAAGTTACAGTTTAAAAATACGAAACCAAATGAGCTCTCTCAAAATTTGGGGGGCACCTATTGAAAAAAAGATGAGGCAGCAAAATTCAAAACCATTGTAACATCTAAGGTATGGGATTTTATTCAATTTTGAGTCAAAAGCTATAATGTTTAAAGATGGCTCTTCTAAAGATAACGCCTCCAAAATTGGATTGGTTAATTTTGCCAACTCAAATTTGAGCTGGTTAATTTGCAAAGAAGTTACATTTGAGTGCAAAATGAAAAGATACTTATGAAAGCCTTATTGAGAAGACATTCATTTAAGATGCATTTTCTTTTGATTGGATTGATAAAGTTACCAAGCGTTTATAGATTCTATAATGCTAATGAATGATATCAAAATCATAGCGATCATTTACGTTTCTTTTGATAAGTTTTCATATTTCTAAATAGAGCACTTGCAATATGATACGTTTTGTATATATGAATTTATTACTCCATTGTGGATGATTCATTTGAATCTTATAATCAATATCTGAAAGCCGCGTCATATCATTTGGCTCGGCTTTCTTTTTTGAATTCTCTCTTTAGATAGGTTTATAGCTATTAGATAAGGCTTTCCCATAAACAGAGCCAGATATACGTGTATTACTATGAAAGGATTTATTTGTGAGGGGATTACCAGACAATGTTTGCTTTGTTTGCGCAAGAGAAAAATTCTTCTCTCTCAATGATGTGTCTCAGATTCGAAAAATCTTTAGCCAATTTAAGATAAAAGGGGTTGGTACATCTTATACATGTGGTTCAAAGAATCCGCACCGGCTCAAGAGCTTATCATCTCAAATTGCAATTTTTAGAGGAAGAGAAAATATGCATTAAAGGGATTTTAAATAACCCTTGAAAGTTTTTGAAGATCCTTTGAAAAAAATAAATTGATGCAAAACCTGCTTTCAAATTATACAAAACCCGATGACAAGCTACAATCATTAAATACTGGCTGGGGAACTTGGATTCGAACCAAGATTGACGAAGTCAAAGTCCGCTGTTCTACCATTAAACTATTCCCCAATAAGCCAATTTTACTATCCCTAGCAGATTCTATAATGCATGCAAGCGCAAAAAATCTTTATGATTATCGATAATAAAGAGCGATAGGGATGTCATTAATTGTTTTGATTTGAATATCGACATCATAAATGTCTTTAAGAATTTTTGGTTGCATAATTTCTTTTGGAGTCCCACAATAGGCCGCTTTCCCATTTTTCAATGCAACAATCATATCTGAGTAAGATGAGGCAAAATTAATATCGTGCATAACAATAAGAATGGTTTTTTTCAGTTCATCAGCTGTGCGGCGTAATTGCTTCATCATAGAAACCGCATGTTTCATATCCAGATTGTTTAATGGTTCATCTAAAAGAAGATAATCAGTGTCTTGGCAGATAACCATGGCTATAAAAGCGCGTTGACGCTGACCGCCAGAAAGTTCATCTAAAAAACGGTCTTTTAAATCTTGTAAGCCGAGATAGCGTAGTGCACTGTCGATAAATTGTTTATCTTCATGTGTATACCAGCCTTTTGAATAAGGATAGCGTCCGAAACTCACTAAATCGTATACGGTTAAGCGAAAAGACAAAGGATTTTCTTGACGCAAAATTGAGAGTTTTTGAGCCAAAATATCGTGGGGCATTTTATCAATATCAAAGCCGTCGATATGAATTGTACCATTATGGTGTGGTAAAAGACGTCTTATGAGCATTAAAAGAGTTGACTTTCCCGAACCATTGGGGCCAATCAGAGAAATAACCCCCCCTTTTGGAAGATGAAGGCATAAATTATCGATAATCAATCGTGCTCCGTAAGCCTTGGAAAGATGATTGATCTCAATCATTTTAGTTTTCCCTTCATCAGTAACATTAAGAAAACAATTCCCCCACAAAACTCAATGATAAAACTTAAACGTCCTGCCATATGAAAAATTTGTTCTAAAATAAATTGTCCACCCACCAGACAAATAATAGCCAATAATATTGCAATTGGAACAACAACACTGTGTTTTGCTTGAGGAGAAAGTTCATAGGAAAGGTTGGCAACTAACAGTCCAAAAAAGGTGACGGGGCCTACTAATGCGGTGGAAATTGATACGAGAATGGAAACAAAAATAAGGACAGCTGTCGCACTTTTGTGGTAATTAACGCCAAGATTGAGGGCATTTTCACGTCCCAAAGCCAAGATATCAAGAAGATGACGGGAATGCCATCCAATCAGACTCACAATGAAGACAATGATTGTGGCAAAGCTTATTAACGGTGTATTAAATTTATTAAAATTTGCAAACATAATATCGGTTAAATTCATCATTTGGTCTGGATTTAGTTGCAATTGCATAAACATTCGTAAACTGAAAAAAAATCCGCCTAAAACAACACCGATTAAAAGCGTCAAATGAAGCCCTTTTAGGCTTCCTGAAAAGAGCCAGCGAAAAAGGCTTATTGAAAAAAAAATAAGAATGAGGGCTTCAAGAACGAGCTGTCCTTCTTCATTCAAAAAGGGCAAAGAAAGAGAGCCTACAAAATACATTAGGGCAGTCTTTATTAAAATATAAAGCTGATCAAATCCCATAATTGAAGGGGTAAGAAGACGGTTATTAACGATTGTTTGAAATAAAACTGTAGAAACGCTTATTGCATAGGCAATAAGAAGCAAAGAGGAAAGTTTTGTAAGACGAAATTTCCATGTATAAACATTGATGTTCCACGTCATGTAAAGACTAATGACAGTGCATGCTATGATGATAAGTGTTGTTAGTACACATATTGTTTTTCTTCTTCTATCCAAGACGCTTTCTCCAGCGTAAAAGCAGTATCATAAAAATAAAACTACCGATTACACCCATTATGGTGCTGATGGGAATTTCAAGAGAAGGATGAATGATTCGTCCTAAAAGATCACAAATCAAGACCAATCCTGCACCGCTGATGGCCACCCAAGGAGCGGTATAGCGCATATTATCTCCCATGAAACTTGAAACAATATTTGGAATAATCAACCCAACAAAAGGAATACGGCCAATGGTACACACAACAACAGCAGTGATTGAGGCGACAATAAAAAGACCAAAAAACATGACAACACGATAATTCAATCCAAGGTTATTGGTTAAATCTTCTCCCAAACTTGCAACCGTAAAGCGATCAGCAGTACAATAGGCCAGAATACAAAGGGGAAGGGATAGCCATAAGAGCTCATATTTTCCTTCAAGAATCATCGCAAAACTGCCAAATAAGTAAGCTTGAAGAGAAGGAAGTAACATTTCATAATCTGCAATGGCATTGGTTAAAGAGCCAATAATATAGCTTAGCATAATCCCTGTAAGGGGTACAATGAGAGCAGATTTTAGAGGAATGCGTCGCAATAAAAACATAAAAAGTAAAGTGCCTACCATGGCAAAAATTGTCGCAACGACCATTTTTCCTAAAACAGGAATATCGGGCCCAAAAATCATAATAAAAAGAATGCCAAGGGAAGCAGATTCAATGGTTCCAGTGGTTGATGGCTCGACAAAGCGATTGCGTGTTAATAGTTGCATAATCATGCCTGAAAGTGCAAGTGCTGCGCCTACTAAAAGGATTGCAATGGTACGAGGAAGACGTGTTTGCCAAAAAATAAGCCACGCATGGGGATCGGCTGCGAAAAGGTTAGAAGGTGTGACATCAGAATAACCAACAAAAATGCTGAGGATAGACAGGAAAATTAGAAGTGTTATGGTTATCCAGTAATTCTTCACGTTAAATCATTTTCTAACAAAATCTACAAAAAGCAAAGACTGCTTAATAAACAACCTCTGCTTTTAAATTTTATTTATATAGCAAGCAAGCTCTTTCGTGCGCTTATTTGCTCTTTGTAAAGGCTTCATTGATCTGCTGTGCGGTTTCAATGAGTGCCGTTAAACCGCCATTTGCACGATACCAACTCCAAGAGTCCAAATAAATAATTTGGTTTTGTTTGCTTGCTGTTGTGCGGTGAACAAGCTCATTGTTGAGCAATTGTGCTGCGGATTGTCCTTCCCGTCCAATGGCTGCATCGCGATCAATCACTAACAACCAATCAGGATTGGTTTCAAGAATGAATTCAGGAGAAATGAGTTGTCCATGTTTTTGCACGGTAAGTTTATCAGTTGCAGGGGCAATTCCAAAAGCGGAGTGAAAAATATCGAAACGTGATTTTGGTCCGAAAGCACTGATTTTTCCACCAGAGGTCATGAGTATGAGCCCGGTGCCTTTTCCTTGGGTATTTTTACGGACTTCAGCAAAAGCTTCATTGATTTTTGCAATTTCTTTTTCTGCTTCTTGTGTTTTACCAAAAATTTTTCCAAGGATAGACACATTTCGTTTTATATCTTCAAGAGAATTTTCGTTTTCTACTGTTAGATCAATTGTTGGGGCTATTTTGGATAAGTCTTTATATTTTGCTTGAGTTCTGGAGGAAATAATAATCAAATCGGGTTGAAGAGTGGCAATTTTTTCATAATCTGGCTCAAAAACGGTTCCAATTCTTTCATATTTTGCATCGTCAAATTGTTGCAGATAGGAAGGTTTTTTTCCTTCAGGAAGGCCGATAACTGCTTGGATACCAAGGCGATTCATATTATCTAGCGAGGCAAGATCAAACACAACAACCTTTTGCGGAGAAGTGGGAACAGAAGTCGTTCCTGAAACATGATCAATCGTTACATTTGTCTGGGTACTCGTATTTGCAATACTCGTATGAGTCCACAAAATCGTTGCAAAACTAATTGCAACCAGTAAAACAGAAGTCATCCATTTCATATATTTTATCATCGTGATTTTATCCTTTTATCTAATATTACAAAGGTTTGCGCACTTAAAAACTTAACTTTGGTATTTTTATGCACAAAATGAAGCGTAAATAAATAACACTATGTTGTAAAGTTGACTGACATATGTTACAAATCGTTCACTTACCTCATTTTCACTTAATTCTAGTGTTTTTGCAACATTATTTAGAAAGTTTGACATATGATCAATGTATTTAAAAAGCGTACACGTTTGTACGCACTGACAACAAGTGCTTTCTTCTTTTTACAAGGTGTAGATGTTTCTATGGGGAGTGGTTGGTTCTCATCATACCTTCCTTCAGTTTCATTGCCATCATTATCATCATTTACCTCTTTCATTGGAGGATCGAGCACAGGGGCTATAACACCACCCGGAGGAGTGGAGGTTTCTGAAAGAGCAGAACCTAGAGTCGATAATGCTGTTAATAGTGGTCCTGCTCAGGCTCAGGCTCAGGCTCAGATTGTGCCTATTTTAAATCATATTCGACCTATTAGTGCTTGTCATTCTAGAAAGAATAATGTTTTTGTTCCTGGCATGATACGGAATGTTGCAGGTAGTAGTGTTCGTGTTGCGAGTGGTGCAGGTGCAGTACCTGGTGTTGCGAGTGGTGCAGGTGCAGTACCTGGTGTTGCGAGTGGTGCAGGTGCAGTGCTAGGTATTTTGGGTGATATTCCAGATGGTGTGGGTGGTGTGCCAGGGCTCCCAGGTTCAGGCGTTTTATCTACTGGGATAGGAACAGTAGCAAATGTGCCGCAAGCAGGTGTACCAGCTGGCTTTGGTGGCTCATTAGCTCTTGTACAAGATACTTTATTATCAGGTAATATAGCAGGAGGAGGATTAAACACTGTAAGTCAACAAAGACCAAAGGCTATATTAGGTGTTTCGAGTGGGGCAGATACAACGAATCTGCCTGCTATTCCAGGAGTTGGTCCAGGTACTATGTCAAATGATGCTTTGAGTAGTATGCCAGGTGTTCCAGGTGCAGGCGGTGTATCTACTAGGAGGGCAAGAGCAACAAGAGCAGAAAATGTGGAAGCAAAAGAAGCAAAAACAGCAATAGCAAGTGGGAAGAAAACACGTGCGGGGCTTGCAGGTGTACCAAGTGGATTAGGAGGAGAGTTGGTTAGAATACTAGATGTTCCAAGAAATGTAGATGTTTGGACATTATTTAATATTCCGCGAAAAGATAGTTTAAGCGAAACATATTTTCCAGTGGGGGAAGAGGCGCTAAGAGTACAAAAAGCGAGTGCAGATGGTCTTGTTGGTATGCCAGGTATATCGAGTCCTGTATTGAATTCTTTACCACCTGATACATCAGGTGCTATGGTGCCTGGTGTGAGTGTATCTATACCAGTTAGTGATGGTGTTGGGGCTCTAGAATTTATAGATTCTGTGGAGGCAGGTAAAGGATTGGCTGATTTACTCAATGGTGATCAGCGAATATATGGATCTATTTCCTGTGATCAGTCCGGAGTATATGCTCTAATAGGGGGGACTATTATAGCGGATCAAGGTGAGAGCGCTGTAAATGTGGAATCTTCTCTTGATGATGGGAAAGTAGTTGTTAATTTGGACGAAGTATCCATTGAAAGTATGAATATTGGGAAAGAACTTTCTGAAAGTTTATCTGCAGTGGGTATACAGGATTATAAAGTAGGTATAGAGAACATAGATAGTTTATATACTCATGATCCGCTTTATGTTGGTGTATATGTCGGAGATTCTGCTTCAAATATGAATGCAGAGGTTAATTTGAAAAACTCAAATATTCAGGGTTTTTTTATTGGGCTTCGGACTGAAGAGACTGGAAAGATCACGATGGTGGGGGGAGGAATCAGAGATGCGTATATAGGTGCTCTTGCTAGTGATAATGGGTGGATTGTTTTAGAGAATGTAGATATTAATGTTAAAAGAATCGGTTTAGTTAGTTTGGGTCCATCCGTTATCGAGATGAGGTCTGGAGCAATTACCGTGAAAGAGGGTGGAATAGGAGTTATCTCTACAAAAGAGGGGACTGTTCTACTAGACGGGACGGTTATCAATGTTGCTGAGGAACCAAAAACTACAGAAGTTGGTACTTCGGAGACGAATATAGGTTTATTGTCACTTGGAGGTACTATTTCCTTTAAAAATGGAAAACTTAGAGCTCCTAATACTGTTGCATTGTTGGTAAGTGATAGCTTTAAGAATAATATCTCTGTAGCTTCTAATAGAGTCTCTGGAGCTTCTAATAGAGTAGAAGCGGAGAGTGAGGATGGCGATGATACGCAACAGGGTTCTAAGGCTAATAGTGATTCTTTCATTGGTGAGGTCATCTCTATTGAAACTAGAGATGGCGCTGTCCTTAATAATATTAGTTCCACGTATTTTGAGGCTTTATTCCCTATAGAGAATTTTTTAGGAAGCGGTGCAGATTCTAGAAGTACTAGTGCACCATCTGGAGCTGGCGCTGGAGATTCTGCAGTGGTGGCGTCTAAACCAGATGCAAACTCTAGGGTTGTCAACTTAATAGTTTCTGATATTCAAAATTCAACCGTTAAAGTGGAAGGTAAGTCTTATGGTGTATTTTTTGGTGATATACCTTCGAATGTGAGGAGAAAAAATGATCAAACGAGTGTGAGACAAGAAAGTGGTCAAAATGTAGGTCAAAATCTGGGAGAGGGTGGAATAAAAGATGATGGAGATAGTTTGCATGCAGTTCTTTTGAAAAATACGGTTTTCAGAGTTCCTAATGGTGTGGTCATTTATGGTAACAGTTTGGATGGGTACGTCGTTGTAAAAGATGACTCAACTCTTTCGGGTGATTTAATGTTGAAAGCTGAAGAGGGGTCGCATTTGTCGGTTTTTGTTGAAGACTCTGTCGTCATGGGGGGAGCTCACGTTGATAAAAAATCTCAAGCTAGGCTTTTTCTATCTGGGGGATCAGAGTGGTATTTAACAAAGAATCTGCATAATCGTTTGGAAAATTCAAATACGGGTTGTGTAGATTCATGTCTTTCGTCTATGAATCTTGTAGATAGTAATGTTAGATTTTTTACTTCTTTGAAAAATAAAAATACATCTAATAAAGATATTGAGTATCGAACCCTTCGCATAGGAGATGGGAATGGAACAGTTTATAGTGCTGCTTCTGCCGCTACAATTTACTTCAATGCAAATTTGATGCCTAGCAATACAGAAAATTCTCAAATATCTGACAGATTGTTGATTCATGGTGATGTTTCTGGAAAAACAATGGTAGTTGTGAATGATACTTCTGATGGTATATCACAAAGTCAGGATACACCTCATAGCATTTCAATTATTCAGGTTTTTGGAAATGCAGAGAGGGATTCTTTTAAGCTGAAAGGTGATTATATTACACGAGAAGGGTTACCTTATAAGTATGTTCTTCGTGCTTATGGTCCAACTACTCCTCCGAAAATGCAGTATTTTGATAAGACATTACTTAAAAATAGTAGAAGTGTTTGGGATTTTCGTTTAGAAGATGAATATTTTATACCTCTCGTTTCTGCTTATACTGCTACTGCTAATTTTCAACCTATTTTTAAGGCTAAGCCACTTGTTGCAGTTGATTCTACTGATGCTTCTACTGAAACTGCAATAGATACTAATGCTGACACTGGTGCTGGTGAAGTAAATAGTGAATCCATAACTCCTCCTGTATCTGGGGAATCTGCATCTGTAGTCTCTGTTCAAGGCAATTCACTTTTGAGATCTGAAACATCTGACGAATTTTATGAAGATGATGATGACGAAGATTTTACGGAATCTGAAACATCTGAGGTTGTAGTGCATACCTTTTTACCTGTTACTCCATCTCCATCATCTGTTACTCCTTCTTTATCCAGAAATTTGGCACCTTTAGTACCTCCAAGAGTTAATTTAAGTGGGAGATCTGATACAGGTAAAGGACCTGTAATATCTGCCGATGAAATTTTTGTAACACCTGGGGATCATATTGTATCTAAGAGGCCATCACCTATAAAATCAGCTGCTGCTATGAAGGCTGCTATGAATGCTTCTGTTCCTGTGGTTTCTGAGATAGCTGTTATATCTTCTAATGGAGTTTCTGCTATGAAGCCTTCTACTTCTGAGATATCTGCTATATCTTCTAATGGAGCTTCTGCTATGAATGCTTCTGCTCCTGAGATACCTGCTATATCTAATGGAGCTTCTGCTATGCAGCCTTCTACTTCTCTGGTTTCTGAGATAGCTGTTATATCTTCTAATGGGGCTTCTGCTATGAATGCTTCTTCTCCTGTGGTTTCTGAGACATCTGCTGTATCTTCTAGAGCTGTTGGGCGTGTTCTTATGCTTAGTCGTACTGGTAATGGAGATGTTTCTTCTAAGGAAACGGTTTCTTCTACATGTGATGATATGAATAATGGTGAGAAGGGATCACAGACTACTTATTTGTGTAGAGATGGTAAATCGCGGACAATAACAGGGAAGACACTGAAGGTAAGTGATAAAACTCAGCATCCTATGCATGCAAAAAATCAGGATACGGTTATTAAGTTAGAGGGAGCCACAATTAGTGGTGCGGATTTTTCTGATAGCAAAAATAATGTTGATTTTAATGAAATATATGCCGTGAGTGCTGTGCTTGCAGAAGAGGGGGCAGAAGTTGTTTTGGATAATAAATCAACAATTACCTCTTCTGTGATTGGGCTTGAAGCGCAAAGTAGCGGGAAGGTTACAATGCATGCTGGAACAGTCAATGCGCGTTATGTAGGCGCTTTGGCGGGTTCTGGATCATCTGTTAATTTAAAGGATACGAAAATTAACGTAACGGGGGATTTAGCTGTGGCTGGTTTGGCGAGTCAGGCTGGTGAGGTAACTATGGACTCTGGAACGGTTATGCTGACAAATGGAGTGGCTGTGAGATCAGAAGCTGGGGGACGTGTAAGATTAAACAAAGTTAATATTACTGCGAAAAAAGAAGCAGGAAAGTCGAATTTTACAGAGAAATTTGGACGTGCAGCTTTTTTGGTGAGTGATAATGCTTCTGTTGATTTTAAGAACGGAAATGTTGTTACTGATGCTCATGCTTTGTGGATTATAAAGTCTGATGATAATGTGGTTGAGACCGGCTCTTCTAGGAGAAGGAGATCATCTGACGTTCGTCCTACTATGAATCACGTAAATATCGAGTCTTCTACTGTTAAAGTGGAAGGTGAAGGAACCTATGGTATATATTTTGATGGTCTAACGCTGAAAGAAGGGAGTGAGAAAACTCGAAGTCAGAATCTAGAAACTGCGCAAACAGGTGTTGCTAAGCGGAGCGCTGTATCCAAACAGGAGAATACACCTATAGGCATAACAGGGACAGTTTCGTTGAAAAAAACTGATTTTGAAGTTGCAAATGGTATAGCTATCTATGGTAATAATTCTGGTGGTCGTGTTTTATTAGAAAATAAAACAACTCTTGCTGGTGACTTGTTATTAAAAGCCGAGAATGATTCGAACATGTTGGTTTCAGTTGATAGTTCTATTGTTACAGGCGGTGTTCGCGTTGATAAAAATTCTTATGCAAAATTAGATTTGGCTAATAATTCACAGTGGATTCTAAAAAGAAGTGCACAGAGGAATTTGGGGACTCTAGATTCAGGATGTGTGGATTCATGCATTTCTTCTGTAAGTCTTGTAAATAGTGCTATTGATTTTGCACCTTCGGAATCTGAAGGAAAATATCAGACTCTCCATATTGGAAATGGGAAAGGAACTGTTTATGCGGCACAGGGTAATGCTGTAATTCATCTCAATGCACGTTTAAATCCTCGTGATCCGAGTGATCAGCAAGTCACTGATCGGCTTGTCATTCATGGTGATGTTTCTGGAAAAACAAAAATACATGTACGAGGTGATGCGGGCAATGTAGGAGATGGTAAAGCGAATGCCAAGATTGCTCATACTGTTTCAATTATTCAGGTCTATGGTCAAGCGAAGAAAGACTCTTTCCAACTCGATGGCAATTATGTTGCACTGAGAAACTCACCTTACAAATACACCCTTCGTGCTTATGCTCCAGAAGCGACTTCGAAACAGGAGCATGTTCAACAGAAATTTGTTAAGGATGGTGGAGAATTTTGGAATTTCCGTTTAGAAAATCAGTATGTTAAGTCTGTTGGATCTGCTGCCTTTCCTGAACAATTTGTAAGGTCTGTTGTTCCACAAGTTCCAACTTATCTCAGCTTGCCTAATAGTGTATTCCACGCTGGTTTGATGGATATTAGCAATCAAAATAAGCAATTGGAGACGTTACGGATGACTTCTACAGGAATGGTAGAGGTTCGTGAAAATCCCGCTTTATACTTGCGCGGCTATGGTGGAAGTTATCATTATGCTTCAGATCTGTCCGCACTTGAATATGGTTACGGAGGTGATCTTAGTTATAATGGTGTAGAGGCAGGTGTTTTGCTGCAAACTATTGAAAATGCTGACAGTGCTATATCCTTTGGCGTTATGGGAACTTATGGAAAACTTTCTCTGCAGCCTGTGAATGTTGAGCACAGTCAGAAGAGTGCATTTGATAAATGGACTGCTACGGTATATGGTAGCATGCAGCATAATGTTGGCTTCTATGTCGACGGTCTTTTATCCTATGGTCTGTTCAAAGGTGATGTTCTCACCCTTGCACGGGGTAAAACAGCAACATTAAAAGGTAATCCTTTGAGTGTTTCTTTAGCTGGTGGTCAGACAATTATGACAGGATATAAGGGCTTTGTCTTTGATCCGCAGGTTCAGGTTGTGTATCAACATCTCCAGTTTAATAAAGTCCGTGATATCGACAATTTTAATATTGAAATGGGTAACCTTAATCAGTGGGTAGCACGTGTTGGTGGACGTTTAACCAAGATTCCTACAGGTTCTGAAGGCGTGAATGCTGTTGCTTTCTATGGTAAGCTTTATCTTGCTCATGGTTTTGAAGGAAAACAGTCTGTGCATTTCAATGATGCTTTCAAGTTAGGAGCTTTTGGTTCTTCTATAGAGGCTGGATTAGGTTTTAATGCCAAATTGTTGCCACAGTTCTCTCTGCATGCTGATATTCTCTATCAACATAAGCTTAATAAGGCTGGTTTTTCGGGAACAAGTTTTTCTGGAGGAGTACGTTATCAGTTTTAATATAAGGTACACTATGTACCTTTTTAGAAAAGGCAGCACATTGTGCTGCCTTTTTTCTTTATAACAACTTGTGTTGTTCTTAAAAAATCTCGTCTTCTTTATTAAGCAAAAAAGACATAGTTTGTTTTGTGCATGAGAGCACTTTTCTCCGCTAAAGCGAATTTTCTTAAAATTTATGCTGCTACTGATGCGATAGAGTGCTTCGCTTTTATCGGCTTTTTAAGCGTTCAGCAGACCGGTATGCGTTACGTTATCCTTTTTGGTACTGTATTGATATTATCTAATATAATATTTGATGTTTTCTAAAGCTCGTTTTTGAGAGTTTGTTTTCTACTGATTTAAGTCATTGTTTCATTCATCTCCTTGTGGATTAATTTTTAAAGCTCACAAGGTTTGATTGTGTTTTTAATTAATTACACGCACTGGTTTTATTTTTTCTTTACACGAAATACAGAATGCATTATACACTCATAAAGTGTGTTTTTGCAATTGTTCTCTTATAGGTGGTTTTGGCGTAGAGCTTTTGCCAAATTTATTGGGATAATTCATTACACAGTTCAGATGAGCATGAGGCATGTTCTTTTGTTACACTTTTCGTATTTTTGAGGTGTGCAATGGGGTGTTTTGTAAGTGCTTTTGTTTTTAATGAGAGGGGAAGGAAAGTTTCGAGGGAACTATGATTAAAGTTTTTAGAAATCATGTATGTTTATGTGCTTGTACAACCGCTATCCTCTCTTTGCTTCAAAATGGAAGAGAAGTGTATGCGGCTGCAGAGGGGAAGGATAGTAAACCTTATGTTATAAAGGTTATTCCAGTTGTCTCTGCTAATTCTTCTCCTCAGCTTAGCGGGAGTAATAAGCATAAGCTTCCTCTTAGTGGAGAAAGTGGTGATAATTATTATCCTCCTAATATGATTAATGTTGGCAATAACGATGATGGTATTCGTGGGGGAAATGATTATCGTAAGCTGAGTGGATTAGCTGGGGAGAATGGGCGTAAGGAAAATGTAGATAATACGGTTAAAAATGAGCACTCTGATGGAAGAGGAGTGAATCTTGGGTTTTATTACTATAATCGGTTGTATTATATATGCGATAATTGCGGGGAGTCTAAAATTGATAATAAATCTTATAAGATTACGAATGAGAACGCTTCCTTCTATCCTGATGATCCTACTGCTATAACGGTGAAAGGAATAGGTACAGAAGTTCGCGGGGAGGATGTAACGGTTAGTAGTCAAGTTGCTGATAAAACTTTTCTAGTGGGGGTGCATGTATTAGAGAACGGTAAGATTGTTTTGGAAGATCCGATTATCAAAAATACAGTTATAGCCCTTCGTGCGAGTGATGGCGTGATTGAGGTAAAAAATGGCAAGATTAAGGCAAGTCATGAGGGTGTTGATGCAACAGAGAAATCGTTTGTTCTTTTAGAAGATACAGAAATTAAGACAGCTAATGGGAATGCAAGTCTTTTAAGTTATGATCATTCAGAAATTTGGATGTCAGGTGGATCAGTTGATTTTATGAACAGCCATGGGATTTCTTCGATGTTAGGTGGAAAAGTAAATCTCGAGAATGTTAAAATTACTGGGAAGGGTGATAAAGGTAAGGATCGTGCGGTTGTGCATATGGATTTAGGGGGGGCTATTAATTTAGAGGGTACTATTGTTAGTACTGGTGGGGGGATCCATGGCATATTATTAGAAAATATAGTCAATTCTATTCCTCTTCAGGAAGTTAAAGATTTATCAAATGAGGATTCTGATTCAAAGATTCCTGTGACTGAAGTTAATATGAAATCCTCTTCTGTTACCGTAAATGGTAAGGGATCTTATGGTATCTATTTTCGGGGAGAGAAGCCATGGAGTGAAGGTGGGGATAAAAAAGAAGAAATTTCATCAGAGGAAGAAAAAGTTCCACCACGATTAGAAGTTGTTAATTTGGATAAAACAGAGTTTTCTGTTTTAGACGATGCGGCTCTTTATGGTAAAAACATGATTTCTGGTGCGGTGGGGTTGGTACACAGCACTCTTCACTCAGGGAATTTTTTATTAAAAGCTGAGGAAGGTGCTTCTATAACAGTTTTGGCGGATGCTTCTACTCTTGAGGGTCGCACACACGTTGATAAAAATTCTAATGCTGAGCTTTATTTGGGAGGCCGTTCTCAATGGATTTTACAACAACCGTTGCAAAAAGATCAACACGAGGCTGCACATGATTCTTCTATTTCACTCGTTAGTCTTATGGATGAGAGCTCTATTAATTTTAAAAGACACGAATCTTCTTCTGTTGATGATTATCAAACCCTTCGTGTGGGAAAGGGAAAGGGTGAAGTTTATAGAGCACAGGGCGGTGCCTCTATTTCTCTTAATACATACCTGAATAAGGGCGGTGATCTTGATCATCAAAAGACTGATCGTGTTTTAATTCATGGTGATGTTTCGGGAAAAACAAAGCTCCAAGTGCATGGAGTTACAGGAAGTCCAGGAGGATATACGGGAAAGGGGGGGAATGCTGAAGGTATTTCAATCATTCAGGTTTCTGGACAAGCAAAGCAAGATTCTTTTCAGTTGGAAGGTGGTTATGTAGCGTTAAACGCATTACCTTATCAGTATAAGCTTTATAGTTATGGTCCAGAATCTGAGTTTGGAAAAGCAAGTATGGATCAGAGATTAGTTGAAGGGAACGGAGAATTTTGGGATTTTCGCCTTGAAAGTAGATCTATAGATTCTGATGTTAAACCTAAACCAGATCCTGACCCAATTCCAGGTCCAGCTCCTTCTCCAGCACCAGCTCCGGAGCCTCATCCTCGTCCTAAGCCGGGCGTTAAGGCTGTTGTTCCGCAGGTTCCGAATTATCTCCTTTTACCTAATGCCTTACGTCATATTGGTTTGATGAATGTGAGCAATCAAAATAAGCGATTAGAAGCTTTGCGAATTACTTCTGGGGGCTTATTAGAAAGTCGTGAAAATCCTTTCTTTTTTGTGAGCGGTTATGGCGGCAATCATCGTTATACTTCAAATCTTTCCGCGCTTGAATATGGTTATGGCGGCGAGTTTGATTATAATGCACTAGAGGCTGGTGTTTTGCTGAAAGCAATCGAAAATACGTATGGTTCCACTTCTTTTGGAATTATCGGGGCTTACGAGAGATTTTCTTTGCAACCTTTGAATGTTGAGCAGAGTCAAAAAAGTACATTTGATAAATGGTCAGTTACAGCATATGGTGGTATGCTGCATGATGCAGGTTTTTACGTTGATGGTCTTGTGTCTTATGGTTTGTTTAAAGGTGATGTTCTAACAACTGCACGTGGCAAGACGGCAACATTAAAGGGAAATCCTTTAAGTGCTTCATTGACTGCTGGTAAAACATTTATGGTGGGGGAGAACGGTTTTGTTTTTGATCCGCAAGTTCAAGTTGTTTATCAATATCTTCAATTTAATAAAGTGCGTGATGTGGACGGCTTTGATATTGATTTAGGAAAGCTTCATCAATGGATAGGGCGTATTGGGGGGCGTTTAACAAAGAGGCTGGTTGCTACTGATGAGGCTCAAGTTGTTTCTTTCTATGGCAAGCTTCATCTTGCTCATGGTTTTGAAGGAAAACAATTTGTGCATTTTAAAGATGCTTTTCAGCTAGGTGCTTTTGGTTCTTCGTTAGAAACTGGATTAGGTTTTAATGCCCAATTATCTCAAAATTTTGCGCTTTACGGCGATTTGGTTTATCAGCACAAACTAACGAAAGCTGGTTTTTCTGGAACGAGTTTTTCAGGTGGATTGCGTTATCATTTCTAGTGTTGTTCCTGTTTTTGATTAATCTTTCAAAAAGCTACAAGTTATACTTGTGGCTTTTCTCATTATCTATTCATTTTGTGTTATAGCATTTTTACGAGAGTGTGACTTTGCATATCTTTAATATGCTTTTAGGTTGGACTTCTTTCATTTTTTTGAAAAGTCTGAAGAGTTTGTACGTTATTGTTTCAAAATGCGTATTTCAGAGTGATTATTATATTATTTATAATATTTTGATTTATAAAGATATTTTTTAATTTAGGGCGCTGAAATATTTTCAATGCTCTTATGATGAATCCATAAAAAGCATTCCTTTGTCTATTATATGTAAGATTGGCAAGTGGATAATCATTTAAGAAAGGGTCAATATAATTTTGGGAATTATGTTAAGAGGAGAGGATTTACAATATTAGAAATTGGCAAAGACAAAAATGCTACTCAGGCGCAATGAGGGCTGTATCCGATGAACTTTATATTATATCCGCTGTCGTTGTGAAATGGGGATGGAAATAATGAGATATATCTGAGAAAATTGGTGAATGAGAAACACAATGATATATTGTTTTGGAAAATATGTTTTCTTCAAAGGAATTCGATAAATAACAGGATGAAGTTATGTGTCATCTTCACTTTTTAAAAGTACGGCTCTGAATGCTTTCGACTGTTGTAAAGTTGAATTAAAAGGAGATAGTAAAATCGGAACTGATTTTTACACGTTCCTACTTTTTATTAGACTGTCTTACCATGAAGATTGCCTAAAAGGCGTATGTGAACTCTTGTTTCTCAATTTTGGCATATGTTTTGTCTGCTTACAGAGTGTACACTGTTTCAATATAATATTATCGTAAGGATGTTGATTATATCCGTTCTGGCGGTGATTAGACGGCAGTTAAAGTAGGTGTTCTTAATGCATGTCAACTGACTAAGGGTGTTTTTGACTAACAACGTTAAAGGTGATTTTTCTGTCGTTCTTCAGTTATATTTTTGCAAATTCTTTGTAAAAGCGACAGATTTAGATTGTATTTTCGAGTAATTTTTTAATTCCATATTTACATAAAACACAAAAAATATTAATAAACTCACAATATTAAAACCTAAGCGTATTAAATATTTTTCTTTTGGTTAAGTTTTTTGATACGTTATGTATAGATCTTAGTAAGAAGAGGGGGATTATGGTGGAATTATGGTCAATCTATTTAAAAATCGCTTCTCCTTATGTACTTTTACAACGGCACTTCTTTTTTTGACACACAATGTTGGTGTTTTTGCACGCAATGCTGAATCTCAGGTTATCTCTGGAAAAAAGCAGTCTTCATGTGATCAGAATGCAGCGTTTTATCAGTGTGGTGGTGGAGAGCATGAAATTAATAATAAAGTTTATTCGCTAATGGATAAAAATGTTAATGGTGTTTATGGAGCCATAGAGGCGTCTAAGGAAGGTACAATTATTCGTGGCAAGAATGTAACTGTTAAGGGTATTTTGGATGAAAAGAATAACTCGGAAAACAATTTTTGGAAATATGGAGTAAAGGTATCAGAAGAAGCGGGCGTCTTTCTGAGCGATTCCACGTTGAGTGGGGTTTTAGTGGGGGTGGAAGCTCAAGGTGGATTCATCGTAATGTCTGGTGGATCAATTGATGCAATCAAAGTGGGGGCTTTTGCTGGAGGAAAATCTCAAAGTGGTGTTGATTTAACGAATACGCAAATTAGCCTAGGGAGAGTTGGGGTTAAAGCAGGAGAAAAAGGATATCTTATTTTAGAGGGTGTCTCTATTACCGGCAAGGGGAGTACCGGCAAGGATGATCAAGGGCTGGATGCAGGTCGTCAGGCAGCTTTTCATATATCTGAAGATGGTTATGTTCAGTTTATGAAAGGGTCTGTTGATGTTACTGATGCTCATGGGCTTTTATTGCAGGGAGATAAAGCTCCTCAGATTAATATCGGAGATTCCAATATTACAGTGAAAGGTAATGCATTTTATGGTATACACTTTGAAGGTGTGGCTGCTTCAGAAGGTTTGTCAGAGGGAAAATCATTGCGCGTTGATTTGAAAAAGACGCGTTTTGTCGTTCCAGATAGTATAGCTGTTTATAGCAGTCAATCTGGAAAGTCTAAAATATTTTTAAAGGAAACAAAGCTTTTTGGGGATTTGTTGCTGAAGGCTGATCGTAACTCTTCTATAGAGGTTGTTGCTGATGCTTCTGCACTTGTCGGTCAAACTCAGGTTGATAACACTTCTAAAGTCGACCTTATCTTGGGAAATAATTCACAGTGGGCTTTATTGCAACCAAGACAGAAAAAATTACAAGATCCTAATTATAGAGGTGTTTCGTTTATTTCATCGGTACACCTTTCTAATAGTTCCATTACTTTTGAAAAACCAAAGTCCAGTACTGATCATGCATATCAAACGCTTTATATTGGAAAAGGAACAGGTATTGTTTATCAGGCTTTTGGTGATGCTTGGATTCATTTGAATGCACGTTTAAATCCTAGTGATACAAGTGATCATCAAGTAACGGATCGGCTTCTCATTCATGGTGACGTTAAGGGAAGAACTATAGTCCATATACAAGGGGTTGCGGGAGGTTTAGAAGAAAAAAATAAAAAAGCGCATAGTGTTTCAATTATTCAAGTTTATGGAGATGCATCGTATGACTCTTTTCAACTGAATGGACAGTATGTTGCCTTAGAGGGGGCCCCTTATAAATATGTACTTCGTTCTTATGGTCCAAGTGTTACTAGAGGGGAAGAGCATGTTAAACAGAAATTTGCTTTGAATGGAGGGGCATTTTGGAATTTTCGTTTAGAAAATGAATATGTTCAAACTGCTGATTATAGAGAAACTCCTATGGTTTCTAAACGTATACTTCCTGCACATGTTTCTGTTGAGGATATTATTCCCGAATCTTCTGGTGATGTTGTGCCAGCGTCTTCTACAGATAGTCTTTCTGAAATTGAAAATGTTTCTCTGTCTCAACGAGGTGTAAGATCTGTTGTTCCTCAGGTGCCAACTTATCTACTTTTGCCGAATAGTTTGTTCCAGGCTGGTTTGATAGATATCAGCAATCAAAACAAGCAGTTGGAGATAGTACGGACTAATCTTAGTGGAATGTTGCAAATTCATGAAAATTCTGCTTCATTTTTGCGTGGCTATGGTGGGAATTATCGTTATGCCTCAGATTTATCTGCGCTTGAATATGGTTATGGGGGAGATCTAGGGTACTATGCACTAGAGACAGGTGTTTTGCTACAAACTGTTGAAAATGTTGACAGTGTTATATCCTTTGGGGTTATGGGGTCTTATGGAAAGCTTTCTCTACAACCTCGAGATGTTGCACAAAGCCAAAAAAGTACATTTGATAAATGGACTGCTACAGTTTATGGCAGTATGCAGCATGATGTAGGATTCTATGTTGATGGTTTGTTATCTTATGGTCTGTTTAAGGGAGATGTTCTGACAACTGCACGGGGTAAAACGGCAACATTGAAGGGTAACCCTTTAAGTGTTTCCTTGATGAGTGGTCAGAAAATTGCCACAGGATATGAAGGTGTTGTTTTTGATCCACAGGTTCAGGTTGTTTATCAGCATCTTCAATTTAATGAGGCCCGCGATATTGATAATTTTAATATTGAGATGGATAAACTTGATCAATTGATGGTGCGTATGGGTGGTCGCTTGATAAAGACTCTTACTGCGTCTGAAAAAGATCGTGATGTTTCTTTTTATGGAAAGATCCATTTTGCCCATGATTTTGGAAAAGAAAGGTCTGTGCGCTTTAAAGATTCTTTCCAGTTAGGGGCTTTTGGTTCTTCTCTAGAGGCTGGATTAGGTCTTAATGCTCGCTTGTCTCAAAAATTTGCGCTTCATGGTGATTTGGTTTATCAGCATAAGTTGAGTAAAGGTGGTTTTTCTGGAATCAGTTTTTCTGGTGGATTGCGCTATCGTTTTTAGGATGATCATCTTGAGGTAAGTTGTTTAAAAAACCACAAGCATAGCTTGTGGTTTTTTATTATTTGTTTGCAACTTTTTAAATAAGTTTTTTAAAAAAATGTTTTTTTTGCATGAGCAAGTTTGTTTCTTTTTAGAAACGAGATAAGGCTTTCTGGTTTGCAGTTTTTGCTTCTTATGCTGTTTTTCCTCTTTGAGTTTATTTTTATTAAATTCTCTTGAAATTACTGCTTTGAGGTGGAATTTTTATTTCTATCTATATTTTTACGCGTTTTTATAAATAATACAATTTTAAATTGTGATATTTTGGGATTCTGGCTTTACATAAAACATAGGGTGGATATATAAAATACAAAACGTATTTTAAATTATCACGCGTAACCAAAGTTATTAAACAGAACGCGTGTTTTTTGTTTTTAGAGAAGGGGAAGAAAGTTTGTAGAAAATTATGTTTAAAAATCATCTCTCTTTATATCATTTTACAACGGTTATTTTTTTCTTTGTATACAATACTGATGCAGGTGAGATTTCTTCTGAGAAGAAGCCATATTCATGTAACGAAAGTGCCTCATTTTATCGCTGTAATGATGGTAAAATGCATGAAATTACCAAGAAAACTTATCAACTTACGGGTGAAAGTTCTTATGCTGCCATAGAGGCATCAGGGAAAAATACAGTCATTGAGGGAGAGGCTATAATCATTAACGGTATTTCGAATGCACATGGACATTCAGAAACAAACGCTTGGACAACAGCTGTAAAGTCCTCAAATGGGGGAGGCGTTGCTCTATTTGATTCCATGTTAAATGATGTGTCGATAGGGGCCGATATTAATGATGAGGGAGCTTTTGAGATGCAGGATGGGGTGATTAAAGCAACCAGAATGGGGATCAGTGTTGGGGGTAAAGGGTCGTTTGTTTCTTTGACCAAGACAGAGATTAAGACATCTTCTGATGCGATAGGTCTTTTGAGTCATAATGGTGCAAAAATTTATATGAAAGGAGGAAAAATTGATTTTGCTGATGGTATTGGTGTTCAAACAGGAGGAGATGGAGAAATTAATTTAGAGGGTGTTTCTATTACTGGGAGGGGGAAACAGGGAACAAATATAGATAATCATCGTGAAGGCTCTGTTTTTAGTATGCTTCAGGGGAAAGGCTCTCTTAATTTCCAGAAGGGAAACGTTAATGTCGACAATGCTCATGGCATTGTAGTGCAGGGAAATAACCATAATGCTGCTCATATAAAATATTCCAATGTTTTTGTGAGAGGGAATGGATTTAATGGCATGCACTTTTTTTGGGAAGCTGTCTTAAATGATAAAAAAACAATTATACCTGGAAAAGGGACTGTCCATTTGACAAAGACAACTTTTATGGCTCCAGAAAGTACGGCTATTTATAGCCGCGAATTCGAAAGTTCTGTTAAACTCTTACAAAATTCAAAAATTTCTGGAGATTCACTCCTGAAAGCTGTTGAGCGTTCTAATGTAAAGATTGAGGCTGATGCTTCTACCCTTGTAGGAGGCGCACATGTTGATGAAAGTTCTACAGCTAAGATAGATTTAAAAAATGGTTCAAAGTGGATTTTATCGCGACCAAAATATGATAAATTGCAAAATTTTGATGCTTCTGGTTCTAATTTAGGGGACTATTCCTTCATTTCATCGGTCAATCTTACGGATAGTTCTCTTGTTTTTGAAGAATTAAAATCTAAAAAAACAAATGGTTATCAGACACTTCTCATTGGAAAAGGATCTGGGACTGTCTATAAAGCGCACGGTGATGTGAATCTTTATCTTAATGCATATTTGGATAAAGGCGGAGCTCTGCAAGAGCAAAAAACTGACCGGCTTTTAATCAATGGTGATCTTGAAGGAAAAACAACAGTTCATGTTTATAAGATTCCTGGAAGTCCAGGGGCATTGACGGGAGAGGGCGGTAATAATCAGGGGATTTCCATTATTCAGGTTTATGGAAAAGCCATGGAAGATTCTTTTCAGTTAAAGGGGGGGTATGTCACACTTGAAGCCTCTCCCTATCAGTATCATCTTAAGAGTTATGGTCCAAGCTCTTCTTTAGGGGCGGCAGATTCCAATCAAAGAGTGCTTAAAAACTCCGGAACATTTTGGGATTTCCGACTTGAAAGTCAATTTGTTGATTCCACTAAAGTTTTTCCTGTTCTTGATTTGGTTGTCCCCCCTTCTTCTGATGATATTCCTTCTTTTCCTAAAATTCATCCTAATATTACTGGAGGTGAGGATGGTTCTATTGATTCTAACTCTCAGAAAAAATCTCAGGAGCCAAGTCTTTCTTCTCCTGTAGATTCTCCTGATAGGGGTTCCCATCTTACGACCACACCTAATGTATCTGATGTTTTTGTACTTGAGATCCCCAATCCTCTTTCCTCTCTTGCACCTGTTGTTCCCGCTATTGCTGAATCTAATCCAGTTGCTCCACCTGAATCTGGTTCACTTGTTCCGCCATCTGTTTCACCCACTCCTTCTGTTGTTTCCCCAGTTGCATCTGTTTCCCCTGTTCCGCCATCTGTTTCACCCACTCCTTCTGTTGTTTCCTCAGTTGCATCTGTTTCATTTGTTCCGCCATCTGTTTCACCCACTCCTTTTGTTGTTACTCCACCTGCGTCTGGTTCTTCTGTTCCGGCATCTATTTTTAAGCCTTCTTCTCATTTTGAGCCAAATGTGAGAGTCGTTGTTCCACAGGTTTTGACTTATATTCTTGTGCCAAATACCTTATTTTATGCTGGTTTGATGGATATCAGTAATCAAAGCAAGCAGTTGCAAGCGCTGCGAACTGTTTCTGGTCGGTTATTGAAAAATGATGAAAATCCCGCTTTATTTTTGCGCGGTTACGGTGGACATCATCATTATACTTCAAATTTGTCTGCATTTAAATATGGTGATTATGGCGGTGAGCTTGATTATAATGCACTAGAGGCAGGTATTTTACTCAAGAAAATCGAAAGTGCATACAGTACGACATCTTTTGGGATTATGGGAAATTATGGCAAGCTTTCTTTGCAGCCTCGAAAGGTTAAACAAAGTCAAGAAAGTATATTTGATAAATGGACAATCACAGCATATGGAAGCATGCAGCATGATACGGGTCTCTATATGGATGGTCTCTTCTCTTATGGTTTGTTTAATGGAAATGTTCTCACACTTGAGCGAGGTAAAACGGCTGCATTGAGAGGGAAGCCCCTAAGTGTTTCTTTAACTGCTGGTAAAACGTTTATGATAGGCAGCCGATATTTTATTTTTGAACCACAGGTTCAGTTTGTTTATCAAAATCTCCAGTTTCATAAGACTCGTGATATTGATAATTTTAATATTGATATGCGAAGTCCAGATCATTGGGGGATGCGTATTGGTGGGTATTTAACGAAGACACTTACATTTACTAAAGATAAAGATGCACATGTTCTTTCATTCTATGGTAAGCTTCATTTCATTCGTAGTTTTGATGATAAACAATTTGTATATTTTAAAGATGCCTTCCAGCTTGGTTCCTTTGGGACTTCTTTAGAAGCTGGATTTGGTGTTTTTTCGCAATTATCTCCCAAAATTATTTTTCATAGCGATCTGATTTATCAGCATAAATTTACGAGTGACGGCTTTTCCGGAACGCATTTTTCTGGTGGATTAAGTTATCATTTTTAATTGTATTTTTCTTTAATACATCCTTTGTGAAAGACATAAGCACAAAACATGGTTTTGTTGTGTCATTTTTCTGATTTTTGACTTTACATATAATACAAAACAAATTATATGTAACGGTACATAATAAGAATAATAAGTAGATGAACCAGGTGTGTCTTTTCAGTTTTTTATGAAGATAAAATAAAGGAAGTTTAGACTAAATTATGATTAAAGTACTAAAACGCTATGTGTGTGTTCTCTTACGACCTCTATTTCTTTCTTCGTGCACAATATAGATGTGAGTGCAGAAGATTATAGCCCCTCGTGTAATTCTCTTTTTGAGTCGTATTCGTGTGATACAGTTGATGCTTCTCGTACTTTTGGAAGTCGTAATAAGTTATATATGAGTGGATTGGATAGGAGGACTACAGGTGTTATTTTTACAATACGAACTCATAACATAGTTATTAAGCCGCAAAAAAGTAAAGGGGAAAAAGGCTTTCAGGAACTGATGGAATTTTAGAATTAAAGAGATCTGAGAAGATTACATCAGCAGTGGTTGTGTCAAAAGATAATAAAACTTCTTTTAAAAAGAGTTCTATTACAGGAAATGGCGAAAAGAAAAGTGGTAGAAATGCTACGTTATCTCAATCTGTGTTTGGTGTGAAGCAGGGTGGTTCTTTCCTTTGATGAAGGTAAGATTCAGGTTTCTGATGTTCATGGTATAGAGGCAAGTGTCTTGCTCAATGCGATTGAGGATACACATCACACTTTGAGCTTTGGAATAATGGAGAATAATGGAAAAAAACTCTCTACAACCTCAAGATGTTAAAGAAAGCAAAAAAGTACATTTGATAAATGGTCTATTACAGTATATGGCAGCATGCAGCATGATACAGGCTTTTATATAGATGTCCTTTTTCCCTATGGTTTATTTAAAGGGGATGTTCTCGCGCAAGCAAGAGGCAAGACAGCAACATTGAAGGAAACACCTTTGAGTGCTTCATTGATTGCGGGCAAGTCATTTATGACAGGCATAAAGGGGTTATTTTTGATCCGCAGGTTTAGGTTATTTATCAAAATGTGCGGTTTGATAAGGCGTCTGATATTGATGGTTTTGATATTGAGATGGGAAAACTTGATTTGTGGGTGATGCGTGTTGGTGGTCTTTAAGAAAGATGCTTGCTGCTTCTGAAGAGGCTCTTGTTGTTTCTTTCAATTGCAAGCTTCAGCTTGCCATTAGTTTTAGAGGAAAACAACGTGTGCGGTTTGAAGATGAATTCCAATGAGGGCTTTTGGCTCTTTTCTAGAAACTGGAATGGGATTGAAGGCTCAGTTGTCTTCAAACTTTGCTTTGCATGGAGATGTAACTTATCAGCATTGCCTTAGAAAAGGTGGTTTTTCAGGGATTATTTTTTCAGGCGGTTTATACTATCGTTTTTAGGTGCCTATGAAATATAGAGTGATTTTTACATAAGTTATAGAGTTTTTTATGAAGTATAAAGTGATTAGTTAAGTTTTATACTTGCTATTGTTAGTGTGTTTAACTTAATCTTATGGGGAATGTTTTTTATTTTTAACTAACAGGGGGAGAAAGGCAAATTGGGAATAAAGTTATGGTTAATGTATTAAGCGGGTATAGATTTTTATTTATTACAACGGCTATTGTTTCTTTTTTGCCAATCGTGAGTGTTAATGCGAATCCTAATAATTTAGGAACTTCCTGTAATGTATCAGGGAGTTTTTTTACATATAGCGATAGTAAAAAACATACGATAAGTAATAAAAATTATACTCCTTCTGTCTCTTCTCTAGATGATTTTGTTGCTGTCTTCTCTATAGAAAAAGAGGGAACTGTTTTAAATTTATTAGAGACAAATATTATCTCGCATAGGCCAAAGCAGTCATTTTTATATAGTGCATCTGTAAAAGATGATGGCAGGCTTGTTCTAACCAATTCAAATATTAAGGATATGTCCGGTTTTCGTGTTCAGAACGGGCAAGTTGTGATGAATAGAGGGAAGATTGAAGGTAGTTTGCAAGCTGTATGTGCAGAAGGAAAAAAAACCGATATTGCTTTAGTGAGCGTAAATATTGATATTGTATCAGATAATTTGAATGCAAAAGGGATTGGATTTGTGAGTAGTTCTGATGCATTCGTTAGGATGTCAGGCAGTACTATTACTTTTAATGAGATTGGTGCGTTTTCAACACAATTTGGGGGAAAATATCTTATTGATACAACCAAGATTCAGGGAAAAGGTAAGAAACATACGATTGTAGTTGATAATGAAACTATTGATGAATTTCCAAGAGCTTTTGACATATCACAGGGTGGTGATGTTCATTTGCGTGGTGATTCTATTCAGCTCACTGATATGCATGGCTTCTTGATTACGAATTTTGCAGGTTATGCAGATGCTGAAGGTAAATTGGTTCAAGAATACGCTTCATCAAATGAGTTTAAAAAGACAAATATTAAGATTGAAGGTACAGAAATTTCTGTTCAGGGTGAGGGAGTATACGGTCTGTATTTTTATGGATTAGGCCCAGATGTATGGGGTGATATGTTTAAGGTAGGGAGTGAAAAACTTTCAAAAGTAGAAAAAATTGTTTGGGGTGAAGCATCTTTGCATTTGTCACAGACAACTTTTTCAGTTCCCGATGGTATTGCCATTTATAGTACGGGAGATGATATTTATGGAGCTGAAGCTACCATTGAATTAACAGAAAGGACAAAGATCTCTGGTGATTTATTGTTAAAGGCTCAAAATAATTCTTCTCTATTGGTGAAAGCAAAGGATTCTATCCTTACAGGGGGTATTCGTGTTGAGGATGCATCAACTGTTCACTTAGAATTAACAAATGGCTCTGCATGGTATCTCACCAAAAGGAAACATACAGATTTACAGGAATCTCTTCCTGTAGATTCATTACTTTCGTCTATAAGCATTTCTGATAGCACAATTTTTTTTGATAAATTTATATCTCAAGATTATCAAACGCTATATATTGGAAAAGTATATATTGAGAAAGGAAGTAATCTAAATGACATAAATCCAATAGAGGGGATACAATATGATAAAGAAGCCTATAATGCAAAGGGAAATGTGCAGATTAAGATGAGTGCGTTTGTGAATAATGACGGCTCGTTTAATCCTCAAAAAACTGATCGTATTTTGATCTACGGGAATGTTTTGGGAAGTACACTGCTCATGATGGAGAAATTTTCCAAAACCTTAGAAGGAAAAGCTGGCAATAAAGGAAGTCAAAGTATTTCACTTGTTCAAGTTGCTGGGACAGCAGAGGAAAATTCTTTTAAGTTAGCCAATAGTTATACTACGGTGAATGGATTTCCTTATCAATATAAACTTCGTGTCTATGGTCCAAGTTCTTCTTCTGGAAATGCAGATCCAAAGAATAGATTGGTTGTTGGAGAAGGGGATTTTTGGGATTTTCGTCTCGAAAGTGTTTACATTGGTCCTGAATTAGATTCTTCTGAAACTGCTTCTAAGCCAACGTCTACAGTTTTACCTCCTCAATCTGAAGAAGAGACGGTTCCTTCTAAACGACCAACAGAGACTATTTCACCTGAACAACCCCCTTCTGTTGAGCCTCCATTTATACCATCTACACCTTCTTTGCCTGAAGGATCTGAACCGTCTGAAACATTTATCCCTACGGATTCGACGCTGACTCCTTCTGCACCAGTTCCGTCTGAGCCTCCCTCTGTACCAACAGTTCCGGAGGCTCCTTCTGCTGTGCAACCTATGCCTGCACCTTTTGTTCCAGTTGAAGATTCTACTGATGAGGTTCTGCCATCTGAGCCCTCTGCTCCGGAGGACACTTCATCTCTGGATACTGTTTCTCCTCCTTCTGCCCCTGTTGAACCAAAGCCTTCTCAGTCCTCTGATCCTTTAGATCCTT
>NZ_JBHIQF010000017.1:0-1860 GCF_042196445.1 Bartonella sp. AP11XZML | reverse complement strand
AACCAGCCTTTTAACAGATGCGTGATTCACGCCACGGGTGAATTGCGCGCAATGTAGGAAATCAAGATGACAAATTCTACTTTTTTAAAAGAAATGGCAGAAAAATATGGATTTTCTGCTGAAGAATTTCGAGAAACAATCATAAAAACTTGTATTGGATATAAAAATGCTAATGTCATCACTGATGCAGAATTTGCCGTTTTTCTTTTTGTTGCCAATACTTATGGACTTAACCCTTTAACAAAAGAAATCTATGCTCTCCCTAAAAAAGGCGGCGGCATCATACCCGTTGTTTCTATCGACGGTTGGATAAAGATCATCAAATCAAATCCTGACTTTGATGGCATGACCTTTCAAGATCAACTCAATGAGAATGGGAATATCATTGCTATCAAATGTGCTATTCGTCTCAAAGGGATTAAAGACCCTATCGAAGTCACCGAATATCGCAAAGAATGCGAACAAGAAAAAAGTGAAGCATGGCAAAAATATCCAGCACGTATGTTGCGCCATAAAGCCACTATACAATGTGCTCGCTATGCTTTCGGGCTTTCCGGTATTTATGAAGAAGATGAAGCAAAACGTATCAATGAAACAAACCATAACGTACAAACGAAGTTAGTTTCTTATGATGTGCTTACGCAAATCAAACAATTAATAAACATCACTCAAACAGAAGAGGAAAAAGTGCTTGAGTATGGACGAGTCGACAGGCTTGAAGATCTTCCTGATGAAGTAGCACAAAGGATTTTGGATGTTTTGCAAAAGAGACAGCATGAAAAAGAACAATCTTTTCTACAACAAAAGCAAATAGAGGCGCCTATACAAGATGCCGAATATATTCACGTCCAAGATATAGAATATGCACCACAAGAACAAAGAACGGCGGTGTGAGATGGAACAAAGAACAGCAGAATGGTTTCAAGCACGCTTGGGTAAAGTCACCGCATCAAACATTTACAGCGTACTCAGTAAGACAGCAAAAGGATTGCCTACGAGCAAATATGAAGACTACAAAATCAAACTCATAACAGAGCGCTTAACAGGCGAAACAAGCCCTTATTATGAAACTGAAGATATGAGATGGGGTATTGAACATGAAGAAGATGCCTTGAGAGAATATGGCTTCATTTATGATGCCGATATAACAAAGTGCGGCTTTATCCAACACCCCACAATAGAAATGGCGGGGGCTAGCCCTGATGGTCTCATTGGAGAAGACGGTTTAATCGAAGTCAAATGCCCGAGATCAGTAACACATATGCGCTTTTGTATAGGTGACGAAATCAAACCAGAATATCACGCGCAAATGCAATTCCAAATGGCTTGTACAGAACGAAAGTGGTGTGATTTCGTAAGTTATGATCCACGTTTTACGGGGGAATTCTTTCACTTGCGCATGAAAGTCAAGCGTGTTCTCCGTGATGATCAACAAATTGAACAGATCAATCAAGCTGTTGAAACCTTTTTAGCAGAGATAGAACGAGAGATACAACAACTCTCAACAAAAGCTGCTTGAACCTATGGGGGTGTTTTGTTCCCCGCATATCTACGAGCACCCCCACCCTTCTTAACACTTTCAAGTAATGCGTGATTCACGCCACACGTGAATTGCATCTCAATGTAAGGAGAAAAGATATGGCGCCTCGTCCAGCTGCTATAACGCAACCAGCCATTGCACGCGCTTTAAGAGAAGCTAAAAAACAAGGTTGTGAACTCGTAGAAATCAAACCTACCGGTGAACTGCTTATCTATCTTAAATCCGATATCCCAATACCAAATTCAGTTAGCCACCCAGACAAACTTTTAGATTTGTCAAAGAATGAATATTACGAAACCGCACTCTCTAAGATGTAAAAT
>NZ_JBHIQF010000016.1:0-70214 GCF_042196445.1 Bartonella sp. AP11XZML | reverse complement strand
AACATCTTTAAAACTCTTTGAGAAAAATAAATTGGTACAAAACCTAGTGGCAAATTATACAAAACCTGCTGGCAAGCTACAACTGGCAAGCTACAACTATAACTCCATACAAGAACGAATAAATACAAAATTCAATGGAGCGGGCGATGGGATTCGAACCCACGACCCCAACCTTGGCAAGGTTGTGCTCTACCCCTGAGCTACACCCGCTTACCGATTCGATATATGTCTTGTCTGTATGGCGTAGGCTTCTACGAATTGCAACAAAAAAATATCATTTTAGTTTGATTTATTTTGTCCATGTTTAAATAAAATGAAATAAAGATTGATTTTAGAAAATTCTTCAGTAATAAATTATTCCTTTTTTAATTTTTGCATGGAGAGGGGTGGAATATAATGTTGAAGAGAATAAATATATTAGGGGTTATCATTGCAACTGTTTTTATGATGAACAGTGTTGCAAAGGCCGATGACCAAGTTAAACACGTTAAAGTTGCAATAACGCAAATTATGGTCCATCCTGCTGCGGATGCTGTTCGTAAAGGTGTGGAAGATGTGCTTGCAGCAAATGGTTATAAGCAAGGTGAAAATTTTCAACTTACCTTTTTATCAGCGCAGGGTAATATTTCAACAGCAACGCAAATTGCGCGTAAATTTGTTGGTGATAAACCCGATGTTATTGTAGCAATTACCACGCCTTCAGCACAAACGATGCTTGCGGCAACAAAAACAATTCCTATCGTCTTTGCAGCAATTTCTGATCCTATCGGAGCTAAAATCGTTTCTTCACTTACCAAACCTGGCGGTAATATGACGGGGAGTTCTGATCGTATAGATGTTGCAGAAAGTGTTAGACTTTTACAAGAAGTAAAACCAGATTTGAAAAAAATTGGTTATCTTTATAATGCTTCTGAGGCAAATTCTGTTTCGACACTTAAAACGTTAAAGGATGTAGCAAAAAAAGCTGGAATTGAAATTATTCCCTCATCGGCACCAAAGCCTTCAGATGTTCAGGCAGCAACACGCGCTTTAATCGGTAAGGTCGATATTATTTTTGTTCCTGCTGATAATACGATTTTATCTGTTTTAGAAGGTGCAATAAAGGTCTCAGAGGAAGCCAATATGCCTGTATTTACTGTTGATGCTAATACTATCGGGCGTGGGCCTTTTATGACGCAAGGTGTGAATTTCTATGATGTAGGGGTTGATGCTGGGAAATTGGTTGTGCGTATTCTAAAGGGTGAAAAGCCTGGTGATATTGATGTTGTGCAGGCGGCTAATAATGACATTCGAATTGATTTGAAAGCAGCCCAAAAAGCAGGGATTGTTATTCCGCAGGCAGTTATTGACCGTGCAACAAAAGTGATTCAATAACTTTTATTGATAGAGTGTTGATACAATAAAAATACGTTAAGTTTTCATGGGGATTGTCTTTACATGAATATATTTGCGTTTTCTGGTGCTGTGGAATTAGGCCTTATTTATGCGTTTGTTGCTATAGGGGTTTATCTTTCATTTCGGGTTTTAGATTTTCCTGATTTAACAGTTGATGGATCGTTTCTTCTTGGTTCCTGTGTCTGTGGTGTTTTGATTCTCTTGGGTTTCAATGCATGGACAGCTATGGCATGCGCTTTTTGTGCAGGTATGGTGGCTGGTTTATTAACAGCTCTATTGAATTTGCGTTTTGGCATTTTGAATCTTTTAGCTTCTATTTTAACAATGTCAGCACTCTATACGGTTAATCTACGTATTATGGGAATTATGGGAGGGTCTAATGTTAATTTAGCTCTTGCTGATACGGCGTTAACGCCCTTTTATAATCTGTTTGGTTTGTCTGATATTTTTGTGCGTCCTCTTTTCGTTGGTATTGTGTTGCTCGTTATGGCGTTTTTGATTTGGCGCTTTTTGGAAAGTGAAATTGGTCTTGCTATGCGTGCAATGGGCGCTAATCCACGCATGGCGACGGCGCAAGGTGTCCATACATCAGCATTGATATATTTTGGAATGGGGCTTTCCAATGCGTGTGTGGCACTTGGTGGTTCTCTTTATATTCAAACTGCGATTGCAACAGATATTACCGGTGGAATTGGAACAATTGTTTTTGGGTTGGCAGCCGTGATTATCGGTGAAACTCTCTTTCGTACGCGCAATATTTTTTGGATTATAATCAGCTGTATTGTAGGGTCTGTGCTTTATCGTGTGGCGGTGCAATTTGCATTTGAAGCAAATGGCATTGGCATTGATACGTCGACAGATCTTCAGTTGATTACTTCGCTGTTGGTTGTTTTAACCCTTATTGTGCCACGCTATTGGAGGAGGCATAAACGTGATTGAGTTTTTTCATGTTGGGGTCACATTTAAACCGCAAACACCTCTGGAAAAACAGGCTTTAATTGATATTAACCTGAAAATTGATCAGGGTAGTTTTGTTACGGTTATTGGTTCAAATGGTGCTGGTAAATCAACGTTGCTCAGTGTTTTAGCGGGTGCAACGCTTCCCTCAACGGGGAAAGTGGTTATCAATGGACAAAATGTTTCTAGGCAATCAGTCAGTGAACGCGCTGGAAAGATTGCTTGTGTTTTTCAAGATTCGTTAGAGGGAAGTTGTGGTTCTTTAACAATTGAAGAAAATTTGGCTCTTGCTGCTCTTCGAGGAAGTCGTCGTGGTTTGCGTGCGGCTTTAAATCATGAGAAACGGCAATTTTTTCGAGAGAAAATTGCTCAATTAGGCATTGGTCTTGAAGCATATATTCATAATCCTATGGATAGTTTGTCAGGTGGGCAACGCCAAGCAGTTTGTCTTGTGATGGCAACATTCGCACATGCGGATGTTTTATTGCTTGATGAACATACCTCAGCGCTTGATCCTGGAATGGCTGATTTTGTGATGCGGTTGACTGAAAAAATCGTTGAAGAGAAAAAATTAACGACTATCATGGTGACTCATTCTATGCGTCAGGCTCTTGATTATGGCGATCGTACCTTGATGTTGCATGGTGGAAAAGTGATTTTGGATGTCTGTCATGAAGAGCGTAAGGGCTTGGATGTAAATGATTTAATTGGCATGTTTCAGAAAGTTCGCGGGGAAGTTCTTGATGATGATGAACTGTTAATGGATTAATAGTGTGGCTCAGAAAAAAGCACATGAAGTTGATCAGTTTCTAATGCGTTTTTCACGTGCTTTTCCTATTGTTCTCATTTATGGGCCAGATCGTGGTCTTATTTGTGAGCGTGCACAATGTTTTGCAAAACTTACACGGGTAGCAATAGAAGATCCATTTTCGACAATTCGTTTGGATGCTGCTGAAATTGATAAAGATCCTGCACGTTTAGAAAATGAAGCGCGTACGTTATCGCTTTTTGGGGGAGATCGTTTGATATGGATCTCTAATGCTGCTAACCAAAAAGGTTTTCTTGCTGCCTTAAAGCTTTTAATTGAGAAACCACCAGAAGCTTGTTTTATTCTCATTGAGGCAGGGGATTTAAAAAAAGGAACAGGGTTGCGCAATGCTATTGAAACAGCATCAAAAGCGATGGCTTTGCCCTGTTTTGCCGATGATATGCGGTCTCTTGACGGTTTGATTGATGAGGTTTTAGGACAGTTTAAGAAGGCTCTTTCTTTAGATGCACGTAGATGGTTGCATGAATGTTTAGGGGCGGATCGCCTTGTATCACGCAGTGAATTAGAAAAGCTTTGTCTTTACGCTGCAAATGTTCATATTACTCTTGAAGATGTGAAAGCTGTTGTAAGCGATGTCAGTGCTCTTTCTCAAGATGAAGTCATTGATGCTCTTTTATTGGGCGATATATCAGGCTTTGAAGCGCATTTTAACCGACATGCAGCAGTGCAAGGGGCACTTTTTTTAATTTTGAGTACAGCTCAAAGGCATTTTCAGCAATTACAGCTATTGCGTTATCAGGTAGAGGTTGAAGGAAATTCACCTTTTACGGTGGTTTCTCAGGCACGCCCTCCCATTTTTTTTCAACGGAAAAAGATCGTTGAACAAGCTTTAAAATATTGGAAGTTAGAACAAATTTCTTATGCAATGGAAAGAATTCAGAGTGCTGTTTTAGACAGTCGTAAAAATCCACTTTTGGGCGAAGCTATCATTCGTCAAGTTTTGTTAGGGCTTACAATTATTGCACGACGCCAGATGGCAGCTTAACAGCCTAGAAATATAATGATTTTTTATTTTTGGTATACCACAGAGGTATTTTCAGTAATTAAAACTGTTATGCTATCAAGTAGAGGTTGATGGAACTTGTATTTTTGAGGATGCATTTTAGGAGCTTGAAAGCTTGATAGAAATTTTTCTTCAAAAGAAATAGTTTATTTTCAAAAGGCCATTTTGAAACAGTTTTATTATTTTGTTGTGTCGTAAAATACTGTTTTTAGGGTAGTGATACGAGGCCCATATCAAATTTTATGTGTTCGATGTTTTTTTGTGTGGGTATTTAGTGAATATTAGGTTGGTTCATAGAGTCTTAATGGAGTAACACCCCCATGTAAAACAGAGTATCTCAAACAACAGAAGACACTTGTATGGTAGATTCATACGCTTTCTTAGAAATATTTTTCAATGCGCGTCATATCTATTTCGCGGCGGTGTTTATGAATGGTGTAGAAGTAAAGTTCCTTGTGAAGAATATAAAACCCATAGAGCAACTCTATCTTTATGCTTAATAAAAGCGCAAGTCGACACTCATTATGTACTTTGCTAGCCTCTAATGTTACTACAGTTTTTAGCATTAGAGAGCGTTTTTCATCATTTTTTCTCACATGTCTTCTTGTGACGTGTAGCCAAGAGATTTTAATTGATAAGAGGGTTTGTGATGGAAGAATTTTACAGTATTCGAAGTTATGATTCAAATTGAAAAAAAGTATTATTTTTATAAATCAATGTATTATAGATTAATTGAATCACTTAAAATTGTGAGCCAGAGGAATCTTTTAGACAAGAAAATGAATTGTTTGCAGATCGGTGTGAATTAAGAATCTTCATGGGATGAGAAGAAAGTCAAAATAGATTATGATGAAAACCACAGCACCTATGGGGAAACTTTTATGTTTGATACAGAGATGATTATCTTAGCAATGAATGTGTCTCATAAACAGAGCTAGCCATTGTTTATTATTAATAATTTATTATTTTTCATATTAAATCAATCAGAACAATGTCTTTTGCACGTCATAAGTGGGGGGGCGTGTGGATAAAAACTGTACAAGAAAGCACTAAAAATGCCTCTTATGAATGCTCTCAAATTCCAAGGTTTTTTGCAACATTGGGGGTAGGAAAATATAATGATAGTGTTTTATTAAGTGTGAAGAGGGTCGTGCTTAATAGATTTATAGTTATAACATTTACGAACACTGTCGTGAGATAGGCCAGGGAGCGAGATGTCTTTTAAAACAAACCCATGAATTTGTAATCCAAATTTATTCTGTTGAGGGCGTTCTGTTTTACGTGAGGGGTGTGATTCCATTAAAGGGATATTCGGTGTTTTTGTTATCAAACTTTTTCTTTATTGAGAGGGCGTGTTTTTCTCATATTTATTTGATTTACGGTATCCGGAATCGGGAGAGGAAAATGTTTTTAATGGTATCTTTTGGTATGCGTTGTTTTACGGTGTTTTCAATATTCGCGAAACTTATGTTGATGTTGTAGGTGGAGGCGCAATACGTTTTATATAGGTCTAATGTACAAATTAATGAACGTATCGGGATAATTGGAGAAGAGTTAGTGTCTGCTTACGCTTTTGATGTGTTTTTTTGTGAGTAAATTAGTAAGATAAAGTAAACTGATGGGATTTTATGTAGAGTCGTTGTTATCCTAATTGAGAGTGCATTTTATTTTGTTTCGGTGTTGCGCTTTGATCAGTAATTAAGAGGGAGTTTTAGAGCGTGATGTTAAATTTCTCGTCATTTATTTTTTATGTGTTTTCTAGGTAAAGTGATCTGTTGTCAGCTTGCGCAGGTGATAATTGGTAAACTGCGTTATTCTTTATTCCCTAGTTGTCATTTTTTAATGTTTTACGCATAACTCTTGAACAAACAAACAAGAAAATTGTGATTTTACAATTAGTCTTTATTGCCATTTGCAAAGAATCTTTGAAGGTGAAAGATGCTCTATATTCAGTTTGAAAAAATAGCACTCATTGGGATCGGTCTGATTGGGTCTTCTTTAGCAAGAGTGATTAAAAAGAAAAATCTTGCGGCTCAGATTTCTATTGCAACACGTCGTCCAGAAACCCTGAAAAGAGCGCGTGAATTGGAGCTTGGGGACTTTTATACGACAGATAATGCAAAAGCTGTTGAAGGAGCAGATTTGGTTATTCTTTCTGTTCCTGTTGGGGCTAGTGCAGAAGTGACAAAAACCATTCGTGATCATTTAAAACTTGGAGCGATTGTGAGTGATGTTGGTTCTACGAAAGCGTTGGTTATTGCGGAAATGGCACCTTTATTGCCAAAAACGGTTCATTTTATTCCAGGGCATCCAATTGCTGGAACGGAATATTCAGGACCGGATGCTGGTTTTGCTGATTTATTTATGAATCGTTGGTGTATTTTAACGCCTTTTGCGGATAGCGATGCTGCTGCTGTCGCACAATTAACAGCGTTTTGGGAAGCTTGTGGTGCGCGTGTCGAAAAGATGGAACCTAAGCATCATGATCTTGTTTTGGCTATTGTTTCACATTTACCCCATTTGATTGCGTATAATACTGTTGGGACAGCGAGTGATTTAGAAAAAGTAACAAATTCGGAAGTGATTGCTTATTCCGCTTCCGGTTTTCGTGATTTTACGCGTTTAGCATCTTCTGATCCCGTTATGTGGCGAGATATTTGTTTGCATAATAAGGATGCTATTTTAGAAATGTTGAGCCGTTTTAGTGAGGGGCTTGCTTTTTTAGAACGGGCAATTCATTTAGGAGATGGTGAGACACTGTTTAACTTTTTTACACGTACGCGTGCTGTACGCCGCAATATTATTGATGCTGGACAGGAAATTGATGCTCCTGATTTTGGGCGTCAGAATGTTTCTAAAAAAGGGTGAGTAAAAACAAGAGGTTTTTGTTGAATTTCGTTGGTTTTTTCTAAAAACCGATAAGAAGTTTTTTCTCTACTCAGTCATAGATTGCAATAAAAAAGAGTGGCGATTGCTCCGATATAGATAACCATGACTTCAAAAGGTTTTATGTGTGCACGATCATCTTGCTTAGTTCTCTATAGGGCATATGATGTACAGAAGAGGTTACTGATCTGTAGAAGTAACAAAAAAATGAGGTCGTTGTAGAACTTCATAGAGTGGGTTATTGTTTTTGTTTTGGTATAAAGTCGGGCTTGACCGTATTGATTATTGACCGTTATATTGCAACATTGCAAAATGTTTATTTGCAGAGTTTTGATGATTTTTATAAAACTTGAAATAGACTGAGGAAGAATTTTACCAGAAAGTATTGAGTTTTGTTAAAAAATATCTTTTGGTATAGCTATCGTATTTTGTGTGACGCAGTAAGTCATTATTGGCGTGATAATGGGAGTGCTTTTGCAAGCCATGTTGCGCTATCGGGGCTTTTAGCATTTTTCCCTTTTTTTATTTTTGGAACATCTTTTGCTCGTTTTCTAGGTGCTTTTACTTATACACCGCAAAAAATTAAAGCACTGGTGCAGTTATTGCCTGATGTTATTGCAGAGCCTTTATCTCAGGAAATTGTTAATGTTTTAACCATTCATCGAGGAGGTGTGTTGACGCTTTCTGTCATTGGAGCGGCTTATTTTGCTTCTAATGGGATAGAGGCTTTGCGTACGGCTTTAAATAAAGCTTACCGTGTTACTGATCGACGGAGTTTGTTATTTTGTCGTTTTCAAAGTCTGTTTTTTGTAATCCTTGGAGCTGTTGGTCTTGTTGTGATTAGTTTTTTATTGATTCTGGCGCCTTTGTTGATCAAAATTATGCAAAATCATTCTTTTTTTATGACTGAATATATTGCTGTTATTCGTGTATGGCGTTATACAGTTGCAATCGTTATTTTGTTTATCAGTCTTTTGATTGTTCATAAATGGCTTCCAGCAGGGCGGCGGAAAATTATAGATATTTTACCAGGAATAGTGGTGACAATGTTTATATGGTTTATGGCTTCTATCGCTTTTGCGCAATATTTAACGATGTTTGATTATATTTCTACCTATGCAGGGTTGGCATCTATTATGGTTGCTATTATTTTTCTGTACATATTGAGTGCAATTTTTATTTTGGGAGGAGAAATAAACGCGGCGATAATGTTTTATCGCAAGGATTTGCAACATTCAGATAAATGAAAGAGCTTATTATTGCTTGAAAGCCAAGGTATGATTATCCCAATAAAGCCTGCTATCACTTTGTTGATTGATGCAGATGCTTGTCCTGTAAAAGATGAAGTTTATCGTGTGATGAATCGTTATCAGCTTAAGACATTTGTTGTGGCAAATCGTTCTTTGTCCCTTCCAGATGAAGCACTCATTGAAAGAGTGGTCGTTGCTGGTGAATTCAATGGTGCTGATGATTGGATCGTAGAACATGTGCATGAGGCAAGTATCGTTATTACCAGTGATATTCCTTTAGCAGCGCGGGTTGTGCAAGCTGGGGGTTTTTGTCTTTCGCCAACGGGGCGTATTTTTGATGTAAATTCAATTGGTCAGGCTTTGGCGATGCGCAATTTGATGGAAGATTTGCGTGGACAGGGTAGTATAATAGGTGGTCCCCGTCCTTTTTCTCGTAAAGACCGTTCTGCTTTTTTGTCAGCACTGGATCTTGTTATACAACGTTTAAAAAGACGCGGTTATTAAAGTTATAGGGCTTCTTTAATGACTGCTTTTATAAGTGCTTTGGCATCGTCATTGGCCCATGGAGCTGCACCATTGAAGGAAGCAATGAGATATCCCTCTTTATCAATGAGCAATGTAATGGGGAGTCCTAAAGCGAGCCCCTGTTTTCTAACATTGTTGAAAATATCCATTGTTTCATCGCGATAGTAAAGCAAATTATCTGAATGAATATTCTGTAAAAATTGCTGAATTTTTTCAGGAGAAGCAGTTTTATCGATATTTATAGCTATGACATCAAAGTTTTCTCCACCTAATTCACGTTTTAATTGCGCAAGTTCAGGCATTTCTGTGCGGCAAGGTGCACACCAAATAGCCCATAGATTGACCAGCATTGGTTTTCCGGTAAATTCGCTGAGTGTGCGCTCTTTTCCTTGAATATCCTTGAAAGAGAGTTTATTCATATCTGAGAGCGTATCAGCAAATCGTATGTGGCTAAAAAAGCCTTTTGCTGCTTTTCGTATCGCCATCATTTTTTCTGCTCGTGCTTTATTAATGTTTATTTCTTGTGCTTGTGCTGCTGAAATGAAATTGAAAAGAAAAAACTCTCTTTTGGTATCGTAGTTTATGGTTGCGTATAAACTCAGTGCAATGATAAAGAATGCAAGGGAGAGTTGCCTTTTTTTATTGTTTTTTTCGCTGATGAAAATTTGAAAAATCATAATTTTGTCCTTTGGATGGGTGTTTTCAGAATATGACAGATGAGAAGTTAAAGAACCAAATGTGGGGTGGTCGGTTTGCGGCAGGTCCTGCTGCAATTATGGAAGAAATTAATGCCTCTATTGATTTTGATCAAAAACTTTATCGACAAGATATTGAAGGTTCTCTTTCTCATGCAGCTATGTTAGCGCAAACGAAAATCATTTCACAATCAGATTATGAAAAAATTGTTCATGGTTTGAAACTTATTCGCCAAGAAATTGAAGACGGTAAATTTGTTTTTTCACGAAAACTTGAAGATATTCATATGAATATTGAAGCGCGGTTGAGTGCGTTGATTGGTCCTGTAGCAGGACGTTTGCATACGGCGCGTTCACGCAATGATCAAGTTGCTGTTGATTTTCGCTTGTGGGTACGTGAAGCAACGCAAAAAATAGCACAAGCTTTAAAAGGATTGATAGAGCAATTACTTATTCGCGCAGAACAACATGTTGATACCTTTATGCCAGGCTTTACGCATTTACAATTGGCTCAACCCGTAACATTGGGTCATTATATGATGGCTTATGTTGAAATGTTTGGTCGAGATTTATCGCGGATGCGTGATGCTGTTGAGCGAATGAATGAATCGCCTTTAGGGGCGGCTGCTTTAGCGGGGACAGGCTTTCCAATTGACCGTTTTATGACAGCAAAAGCGCTAGGCTTTCGCGAACCTACACGCAATTCAATTGATAGTGTTTCAGATCGTGACTTTGCATTGGAATTTTTAAGCGCTGGCGCTCTTTGTGCAACACATCTTTCGCGATTGGCGGAAGAAATTGTCCTTTGGTCAAGTGCACAGTTTTGTTTTATTCATTTATCAGATGCTTTTTCAACAGGGTCTTCTATTATGCCACAAAAGAGAAATCCTGATGCGGCAGAGTTAGTACGAGCGAAAGCAGGTCGATTGAATGGTGCGCTTATGGGATTGTTAACGGTGATGAAAGGATTACCGCTTGCTTATTCAAAGGATATGCAAGAAGATAAGGAATATGTGTTTGATGGGGCTTTGAGTTTGGAATTATCACTAGCAGCAATGACAGGGATGATTGCTGATTTGAAAGTGAATAAAAAAGCCATGAAACAAGCAGCGGATTTAGGGTATGCAACAGCTACAGATTTTGCTGATTGGCTTGTACGCAATTTAGGGATTCCTTTTCGCAAAGCACATCACATCACAGGGTGTGCTGTGGCATTGGCAGAAAAAAAACAGTGTCGCCTTCATGATTTATCATTAGATGAACTTCAAGCAATTTGTCCTGATATCAATGCGACACTTTTTGATGTTTTGACCGTTGAAAAATCTGTTGAAAGTCGTAAAAGCTTTGGGGGAACAGCGCCTTCAGAGGTTCTTCGGCAAATTGCGTATTGGAAAAAGCGTCTCGTGAGCGCTTGAGTGATTGTATTTTAAAGGTAAAAAAGAAATCGAGATGAGGAAAGAGGACAAATGAAAATTATATTAAAGGGGTTGGTGATTGTCCTTTTGGGGGGCTTGGGTATTGTTGGGTGTGGGCGTAAAGGGTCATTAGAGTTACCTCCTTCAACAGGAGTGAATTCTTCACAAAGAACTTTTGTTTCTCAAGGCAAAACAGATAAACCTTTTATTCTTGATCGGTTAATACAATAGGAATTTTTATGCGTTTTTTTTCTTATCATCAGGGTGTGCTTCACGCTGAAGGTCTTTCTCTTTTGGAACTTGCGCGGGAAGTTGGAACACCTTTTTATTGTTATTCAGCTAGCGCAATCGTTGCACATTTTAAAGATTATCAGAATGCATTTCATGATATGCCGAGTTTAATTGCTTATGCGGTTAAAGCGAATTCCAATCAAGCAGTTTTACAACTTTTAGCTAACAATGGAGCGGGAGCTGATGTGGTCTCAGAAGGGGAATTACGGCGTGCACTTGCTGTTGGTATTCCTGCGCAGAATATTGTTTATTCTGGTGTTGGTAAAACAGTGAGAGAAATAGATTTTGCTCTTGCACAAGATATTTATTGTTTTAACGTTGAATCAGAGCCAGAACTTGAACAATTATCGGCGCGGGCTGCTGCGCTTTCAAAAACAGCTCGTATTTCTTTACGCCTTAATCCTGATGTGGATGCTAAGACTCACAAGAAAATTACAACAGGTAAGTCTGAGAATAAATTTGGTATTCCACTGTCTTTGGCGGGTGATGCATATAAAAAAGCAGCTCAATTGCCCGGTCTTCATGTGTGTGGTGTTGATCTCCATATTGGCAGTCAAATTTGTGATTTAAAACCGTTTGAGGATGCATTTGTTATTGTTGCAGATTTTGTGCGTCAATTATGGAATAATGGTTATGCGATAACCCATATCGATATTGGGGGCGGGCTTGGTATTCCTTATGGTTATGAGCAGCATCCAGTACCTTCTCCTTTTGAGTATGCAGCACTGGTAAAGAAACATATTGCGCCTTTAGGGATCAATATTATCCTAGAACCTGGGCGTAGTATTGTTGGTGAAGCCGGTGTGTTGGTGACATCGGTTGTGTATTTAAAAAAGGGGGAAGGACGAAATTTTGTTATTGTTGATGCGGCGATGAATGATTTCATGCGTCCAACGCTTTATGATGCGTGGCAAAATGTAATGCCAGTGAAAAAAACACCAATAGATGCCCCTCTGATTAATGCTGATATTGTCGGTCCTATTTGTGAAACTGGTGATTATTTAGGTTTGGAACGTTCTTTACCAGTGTTGAAAGCGGGTGATGTTTTGATGTTAACAGGAGCAGGGGCTTATGGCGCAGTGATGGCAAGCACTTATAATAGTCGACTTTTGGTGCCGGAAGTTCTGGTTCAGGATACGCGTTATGCAGTCATTCGTCCACGCCTTGATTATGCACAATTGATAGGCTGTGATCATATTCCAGATTGGATTGAGCCCAAATTAGATTGAGCATTATTAAATATTTTGGGTCTTATTTTTACTAAACTTTGATGAAACAATTTATTTTCTAGAAATTGTTTTGTATGGGGTTTATGATCTTAATGCACCACGATAAAAGGGGATAAATGCTTGTTTATGAAAAATAAAAACATCAAAGGTTTTGCAATGAAGCTTTTGTGTGTGCGCATTTTGATGTGGGGGATCCTTTCATTTGAACGGATGTGGGTACGGTTGTTGCCATTTTTCCTCGTTCTTAGTCTCTTTTGTTCGTTTAGCTGGTTGGGACTTTTTGGTATTTTGGGCTATTGGTCACATTTGCTCTTACTTGGGGTTATACTTATTTGTGCTGGGGCGAGTTTATTTTTTCTTATTCGTTTTCGGTTTCCCACAATGCGGGAAGTAAATTGCCGCCTTGAACGCGTCAATGATCTTAGACACCAGCCTTTGAATATTCAGACAGATCGTTTATGTTCTGAAAATGATGAAGATTTTAGTGCTGTTATTTGGCGTGAACATCAACGCCGAATGGCAAAGCAATTATACCATTTAAAAACTGGATTTATCTCTCTTAATAGTGCGGATTATGATCCTTTAGCTTTGAGGGCTTTGTGTGCTCTTCTTTTTGTGTGCGCTTTTAGTTTTTCTTTTGGTTCACAAGGGGGGCGTTTGGCTGATGCCTTTGATTTTCGTCCTATCGTTGATGAAAAACTCATGCGGATTGATGCTTGGGTAACACCACCTGCTTATACCGGTGTGGCACCGATTTATTTGACAAAAGATGAGAAAACACAACTAGAAATCCCTGAAGGGAGTAATGTTGTTGTGCGTGTTGTCAATGGGGCTGGCATTACAGTAAAAGCAAAGTCTGTAGAAGATGGGAGGGAAGTTTCGTTTTCAGAGAAAACGGAACAAACAGCTTTGAATGATCCAATTGTTCATTTTGAAATACATTTAAAGCATCCAATAAATTTATTTGTATCATCACGTCGTAAAAAACAGCAATGGCATTTGCAGATAATTAAGGACACGCTTCCAACAATTCATTGGTTGGAAAAACCAGGGAGGATTTTAACGGGATCATTGGAGTTACGATATGTGGTGGATGATGATTATGGTGTGACAAAGGCTTTTGTTGAAATAGAGCCTTTTCTTCCTCAGAATAAAAGTGCTTCTTCTCTTTATAATGCTCCGGAAATAGAGCTTCTTCTTCCGCGTGGTGGAAAGGGGAAAATGCGAATGGTACAGGATATATCAGCGCATCCATGGGCGGGTTCGCAAGTCAAAATTACTTTGGTGGCAGAAGATGGTGCGGGGCAGAAAGGGCGTAGCAAAACTTTTGTTATGATATTACCACAGCGTGTTTTTTCGAATCCTGTTGCACGCGCAGTGGTTGAACTGCGTCGTTTATTAGCGCTTGATGCTTCTGTGAAAGAGCGTGTATTGGATATGCTTTCTGCTTTGCTTGTGCGTCCAGAAAAGGGGTTGCAAAATGCATCGCATTTTATTGTTCTACAAAGTGCGTGGACAAGACTTTCTTTAGCACAAACAGACGAGGATTTGCGCGATGTGGTGGATTATTTATGGCAAATTGCTTTGGGTATTGAAGGCAATCAACTTGAATCCGTGCAAAAAAAGTTAAAACAAGCACAAGCTGCTTTACGTGATGCATTGCGTTACGGTGCTTCAGCGGCAGAAATTGAACGGCTTATGGCAGATTTACGTCAAGCTATGGATGAGTATATTCGTGCTTTGGCTGAAAAAGCACCGGATAGTCAAGTTTCTAAAAATTCTAAAAGCTCAAAAAGTCCTAATCTTTCTGAAGCTACATTACAAGAAAAGCTAAATTTAATTGAGGAAATGGCTAAAACAGGCTCTTCTTTAGCAGCTGAACAACTCTTGGCAGAAGTTGAACAGACGCTTGATCATTTGCATGTGCAAAAAGGCAATCAAAATGAGGGAGAAAAAAGCCAATCTGCACAAATGAAAGAAAAGATGGACCAGCTTGGAGATTTAATGCGTCGTCAGCAAGAAATTCTCAATGAAACACATCAGTTAGAGATGGAACAAAAACGCGGAGAAAATGTACCGGAAACACAAAAAAAATCTTTAAAAAAACGTCAAGCTGAATTGCAATCTGAATTATCAACATTAGAAAAAGAATTATCAGAACAAGGATTTGAAACAGGGGGAGCGTTGAAAAGGGCAGAAGAAAAAATGAATTCTGCGGAAAATGCGCTTGATAATGGAAATCATCAGGTATCTATACAAAATCAGTCTGATGCTTTGGAATCTTTGAGGCAAGGTGCACAAAATGTTTTGAAAAAAATGCGCGAAACACTTAAAGAAACGGGAGATGATCAAAATGCTGATTCTGGTCCTAAAGATCCGTTAGGACGTCCACTTTCTTCAAAAACAGATGAAGAACAAGAAGGCGAGGCACTACCACAAGAAAGTGATCAAATGCGTACGCGGCAGATTTTGGATGAAATTCGCAAACGTCTTGGTAAAGAGCATCTTTCAGAAGAAGAAAAAAACTATCTTGAAAGATTGCTTCATTTTAATTAACCAGTGTTGGCTTTTTTCTTAATTGATGTCGAAAACAGTGTATGAAGAACCTCTATGGGGTTTATCTCCAAAAAAATGATTAAAGTGCTTGTAAGGCAATAATCATCCTGTTGTACTGATTTTTTAATCATTTAAGTTTAAGATATGCAATATTGAAATGTTCGCTATTGCGGAAAAAAAGCAGAAGTCCATATAGGTTTGGTATATGAAAATCTGTAATGTTTGAAATTTGTTTCTACATGGTATGTTGAGTTGGATATCGTTACGCTGAAAGATTTTTATGCTTCTGCACTTGGACTGCGTGTGCAAAAGACGCTGTGTGACCAATTGAATTTATGGTGGCCTGATCTTACGGATAAACGGATTATGGGATTGGGTTATGCACTTCCTTATCTTTCTACATTGCGTGAACGTGCCCAACAATGTTTTGCTTTTATGCCTGCTGCTCAGGGTGTTTCGCCTTGGCCTTGTTCTGAGCAAGTTGCTACAGCGCTTGTTTTTGAAGAAGATTTGCCACTTCCTGATGCGTCAGTTGACTGTATTTTATTGGTACATGCATTAGAATATACAGAAAATTCGTTTGAAACGTTGAATGAAATATGGCGTGTTTTAGCACCCAATGGCCACTTGATCGTTATTGTACCTAATCGCTCTGGCTTTTGGGCGCGCAATATTACTACGCCCTTTGGTTATGGCGAACCCTATAGTCGGCAACAAATTACTCGTTTGTTCGAAAAAACAAATTTTGTTTCTGGGCCAATACAAGAAATTGTACACTATATGCCCTCTACGGGGTATTTTTCGCGGTTGTTCTCGTTTTTTTATGAGCCATTTGCTCGCTATCTTTTGCCTTATTTTGGTGGACTCTTAATGTGTCAGGCACAAAAACGTGTTTATCAGGGTTTGCTCGTACAGCGTCGTCAGTCGCGACGTATTTTTATTCCTGCTTTATCACCACAAGTGCGGAATATTTTAATTTATAAAGATAATTAATCATTTTGCCATTGGCATAAGAACCGCAAATATAGAAGGATTCTCTTATTTCAATTTTTTGCATTTACAATTAAAAAATATTCTTTTGTATATTAATATGTGGAATTGGTATGTGAATAAAAATCTCAAGTATCTATATACCGAACCATATTTCATGAATAGTGGAAACATTTTAAAAGAAAAAAATGCTGGTATCTTCGTAAGTATAAAAATAGCAGAGTCCAAGGGATCTTGCATAATATGGTTTATGGTGGTTAAAAACTGTACAAGGAAGGATTACAATGCTTCTTATAAACCATCTCAATTATCAAGGGCTCCTCTGCAACATCGAGATCTAACATAAGTGTGTGATGGTGCTGGCTTGTTCTTTTATAAGCGTAAAGATGGTGGTGCTCAGTGGCTTTATCGTTAGGATAAACATTTAGCGTTATATCATGAATTATATAACCTCTTAAGAGGAGATAAAGTCATAAAGAATGGAGAAAAACTATAAAGATAAAAAACATTTCTCAATTTAGGCTAGTGAATGTGAGATAAAGCAGTGCGTGGAGCGGTGTTTCTGAAAAAATAATCATAAATAGCACTCATCTAAAGATGATAGTTATGATCAAGAATGTTGCTAAAAGATATCACGATTATTTATATGCGGAACATATTAAAAATTTTAAAAAGAACAAAAGCATGTGAAACAGAAGTTACAAAGTATATTGTGAGGTTTGAAAGCATTTTTGTTTCTGGTTCTCATGTTGGAATATTTCGTTTTTTATTCATAATGTTATATCTTTTGTCATAAGAGTAAGTTCTATGTAATAGCATTCGAATTATATGCGAAGGTTTTTTCATCTCGTTTCTGTTTTCATTTAGAATATTAAAATTATTTTTGAAACAGAAAATCTCGAATTAAAGATTTAAACGGTAACCATTTTGATCTGTTATGAGAATTTGCGCATTGGAGGGATCGTTTTCGATTTTTTGTCGCAAACGATAGATATGGGTTTCTAAAGTATGGGTGATAATATTTTCATTATATCCCCAAACTTGTTCTAACAATGTTTCACGGCTGACAATTTTATCATTGGCATGATAGAGACATTTAAGGATCGCTGCTTCTTTTTCTGTGAGACAGATTTTATTGTTGCATTGATCAAGAAGAAGTTTTTGTCTTAGTTTAAAAGTATAGGGACCAATATGAAAGGTTGCGTCTTCATTTTGTTCATATTGGCGCAACTGTGCTCGAATTCTCGCTAATAACACCGCAAAGCGAAAGGGTTTTGTTACATAATCATTGGCGCCTGTTTCAAGATCTAAAATATTATCACAGTCTGTATCATAATTTATTATCATGATAATGGGGGCACGAAATCCTTGGGTGCGTAATTGTTTAACGGCTTTGTAGCCATCAAGATCAGGAAGTTGAAATCCCAAAATAGTGAGATCAATATTTTCTTCTTGGATTATTTTCATTCCCGCTTCTGCTGTTTTTGCTTGGAAAATTTTAAACTCTTGATGCATTTGCAATTGTTCTACTAAAATGGGGCGTAGATCATCGTCTTCAACGATTAAAAGAGTATAGTGGTTCATGTTTTTCCTTATAGGTATGTTGATGCACTGATTGATATAGTTTCATGAAAAATGAGATTTCATGCAAGAAAAATTAAAAGAGGAAAATTAAAAAAGAGCGCTTCTAAAAAATAAACTTTTATAATTTCTAATGGTTGCTTGCTGAAAAGAAGGTATTCCGTCTGCAGAGTATTTTACGTATTGGTTGGAAGCGTTTTTTATGTTCTAGAACGTGTTTTAGCTATTGAGTGTCATCATCTTTACGCTTATGGAGAAACAAGCTAGCACTATCATTCACTTTGCCAGTTCGTGGGTGTTGCGGACAGTCCTTGGCACTTGAGACGATTCATAGGAGGAATTTTTAGTGCTTTCTTTCACGTTTTTTATCTATATGGGACTTTCTCCGCTTAGAATGTGCAAGCCAATAGCTTTTGATTGATTCAATATAAAACAGGTTGGAAATGAGAGAATCCTGCGGTATGAGGCGCACTCGTCCAACATGCAAAACAATGAACACGCAATATGATGCGTTTTTTAAGCGTGAAGAGAATTGTGCAACACTTAGCACATATGCACTGTTTAGGAGAACTTCACGATCGTTTTTATTGTTTTTATCCACGTTCAGGTTTGTTTTTTTGTTGCATTTGTGTGCGAAGGGGATTGTGTGTTATGTTCGTGGTGTTGCTTATTATAATCGTTGAGCAAGCTTTGCCTTTAGCAATGCCGAAAAGATGCATCATAAAGAGGTTTTTTGTGTAATTTGGAAGGAGACTGTATTGAGAAAGAGTGCAGGATAAAAAATGACAAAGAAAAATATCATATTTATGCATTTAGCATGAGAATACCTCAACAGAAGGATGTGTTGAGCTTATTCTTCTGCGCTATGAAGCATCTTTTTATATGAGTTAATGAATAAAAATTATTGTTTTAAGATAAAAGCATTTCCTCCTTAAGGTTGCCTATTAAACAGACTTCTTTCCATTCATCTTCTGTTACGGGTTGCACTGATAAGCGGCTGGCTTTGACCAGCACCATATTTGCTAGTTTGGGATTGGCTTTGATTTGTTTTAATGAAACAGGTGTTGGCATGTCACAAAGTGCGCGGATATCCACACATTCCCAGCGTGGATCAGAACTTGTAGAATCAGGGTGTGCTTCAGCACATATTTCTACAATTCCTACAATTTCTAAACCTTTATTTGAGTGATAAAAAAAACCTTTATCACCATATTTCATAGCGCGCATATTGTTACGGGCTTGATAATTGCGTATACCATCCCATTGTTCGCCATTAACTCCTTTTTTCTTTTGCATCTCCCATGACCATTTATGGGGTTCAGATTTAAAAAGCCAATAAGCCATGAGTTCTCCTTTTTCATAGACTGTTATGCATTTTTATAAGCATCTTTGTAATACCATCAACGATGATTTTTAAAATGGGGTAAAGAACGGCTATTATCTATTTTTTCTTGTTTCAAAATAATGTGTAGTAGAGAGACGCGCTCCATTGATATTTCATGTTGTGTAAAAGTATTTTGCTCTTTGCTTATCTTTTCAGCTATGGTTTGAAATGCGGTTACTATAAGAGTTTGTTGGAAAAAATTAAGAAAATTGGTTCTAAAAAGCTTTAAGATTACAATGACAATGAAACGAATAAATGATCAAAGATGATGAGGTCAACGAATGGCATTCATATCTATGCTTTGTGGGATAGAGTGCGTCTTATTATGCTGTAAAATACTGTCATTTGAAGTGTAATGATATAAGGCAGTTTTTTGAAACATGAAGTTTTTAAGAATGTGTGGTGAATATTTAGGTTTACGTGTCGATCTTTGGGTTAAGTGAATTGTGTGAGTGGGAAGCAGGTGGAATCTGCTCGATAGAGAATTCGGACTATCTATAGACCGGATTGAGTAGAAATCTTCGTTCTTTAAGATGTGTGTGGGACGTCAATTTTATTATGCTTTTGTTCCACGGCGTCCCATCCCGATCAAGGGCGGGGCTTTTTCATCTAATGGCCAGCGTGAGCGGGGTGCAATGTCAAGAGAGCTTGTTTCTCCTCGTACGAGTTTTTGTGCACCGGCAAAAGCAATCATTGCAGCATTATCGGTACACAAGGAAAGAGGAGGGGCTATAAATTCAAAACCATGTTGACGGGCAAGTTCTTGCAACGTAGAGCGAATGGCTTGGTTTGCGGCAACACCGCCCGCAACAACTAAAGCAGGAGAATGCTTTTCTTGATCATGAGAGAGAGGATATTGGTGGGCAAAGTGTTGTAAAGCTAGGTGAACACGATCACGTACCGTATCAGTCACGGCGGCTTGAAAACTTGCGGCAATGTCAGCAATATCATTTTCTGTAAGAGGAGCTATGGCTGTTGCGGCTTGTCGAACAGCAGTTTTGAGTCCTGAAAAAGAAAAGTCTAACCGTTTTTCACCTTTTAAAGGTCGTGGAAGAGGGATGCGATTTTTATCACCAAATAAAGCTGCTTTTTCAAGTGCTGGTCCACCAGGATAGGGAAGACCTAAAAGTTTTGCTGTTTTATCAAAGGCTTCTCCTAATGCATCATCAATAGTGGTTCCTAAACGTTGATAGTTGCCTACTCCATGAACAATAATTGTTTGTGTATGACCTCCTGAAACTAAAAGTAATAAATAAGGAAAGCTGACGTTGTGCGTTAACACGGCTGTTAAAGCATGTCCCTCTAAGTGATTTACCGCAATAAATGGTTTGCCAGTGGCAAGAGAGAGTGCTTTTGCGCTCATAACGCCTACCAACAATCCTCCTATCAAACCAGGCCCACTGGTGGCTGCAATGCCATCAATATCTTTTAATTTTGTGTTTGCTTCTGTTAGTGCTTGCAGAATTAAATGATCAAGAACTTCAACATGGGCACGAGCAGCAATTTCAGGAACAACACCGCCGTAAGGTGCATGGTGATCAATTTGACTCCAAACAACATTGGAAAGAATTCGGCTGTTTGATTCGTTGTTATATTCAATGACAGCCGCTGCCGTTTCATCACAACTTGTTTCTATTCCCAGCAGACGCATTTTAAACAAAACCTTATATTGAAGCTTCTTTCCTGCGTGCGTACCATGAACAGAAAAAGATGCAAAGTATTTCTCTTAGAATTGTTTTTTCTATGAAAAATATGTGTTTTGGCATTTTCTTTGAATTTTATGATATCGTTGATTAAAAAATAAAGCTGTATTTTCGAGTATAAAATGCAAATGTTTTTTAAAAACTTGTCTATTAAAGGCGATACTTGTAAATATTATTGAGAAAAGCTGCGTTTTTAAAACTTTTTTCATTTTATTATTTTATCATTAAAAAAAGTGTGCACGAAAAGTGACAGAGATGGTCGATTCTTCAAAACCAAAAGTTAAACCACATTATGCTGGTACGCGCCGTAAGAAACCAGTTATTGAACATGAAGCTGTTCCCCATGATTCAGAGGAAAAAATCCATAATTCTGTAGAATCTCATGCGCGAGAAGAACAGAATATGCAAGGTCAGGATAAAAGTATCTCTAGTACAACTTGGCTTTTCTTGTCCCTTTCTGGGATTTTGGGAGGATTCATTGCTTTGGGAATTTTTATGGGGCTTCAATGGGCTGGTTTTTTTCCTTCTCCTTTTGTGGAAAATTCTGCTGGAGGAGAAAAAGCTTTGCAGATTGCTGAAGCCGCAAAAAGTCAAGGTGAAGACACAAAGGAACAATTGAGGCGGGTCTTTCAAGAAATTGATACGTTAAAAACAGAGTTTTCTTCTTTTTCATCACAACAGTTTAAAACAACGAAAAATGATGAACTATCGAAAGAAGAAAGCAAAAAAGCTTTTGCGATTTTAGAGGAAAAAGTAAAAGCTCTTGAAGAAACTGTACAAACTTTTGTTAGAAAGTCGAAAGATATAGAGACGGCTTTGTCTGTTGGGCAGAGCAATGCAAATGATCTTGCTGCGTTAAAACAACAGTTAGAAGCACTACAGGAAGAAACTGCTGTTAAAAATAGTGAGAAAAAAGAAATAGATACCGCGCTCTTTACTGCAATTAGTTCATTAAAAAATGCTGTAGAGCGTGGTGGATCTTATAATAATGAATTAAAGCTGTTACAACAATTATCGCCTTCGATTAATGGACTTGATGTGTTGCAAAAAACAGCTACTGTGGGTCTTCCAAGTTCAGCACAACTTTCAGTTGATTTTGCTCATGTTGCCGATGCAATTGTTGGTACGCAAAATCTTGTTGCGTCAGATGCTGGTTTTTTTGACCGAATTTTAGCGTGGATAAAAGGGCTCATTGTTTCGCGACCGATTGGAAATGTTGAAGGGACAACGCTGGGGGCTATTGCGGCACGCATGGAAGTTGCCATTCAAGCTGGTGATTACGAAAAGGCTTTGAGCGAATGGCAATCATTGCCTCAAAGTGCAAAAGATGTTTCAATGGATTTTGTTAAGCAGCTTGAAAGACATATTGCTATTCAACAGTTGTTGCAGCAATTGTTATTGTCTGTGCAACAAGGATCTTTTAAAGCAACAAAGATGTAAATAGGCCCAAGATGATACGTGTTTTTATTTATATTTTTGTTGTTTGTATCCTCGGTTTAGCTTTCACGTGGGTTGCTAATCACAATGGTATTTTTGTTCTCACATTTTTGCATTTCAGATTTTCTGCTTCATTTCTTACAGTGTTAAGTGTGCTTATTTTGTTTTTTGTAACGCTGGTGCTTTTATGGTGGTTATTGTCTTTCTTTTTTTCCATACCGAATGCTCTTTGCAATTATTTTTATAAACGCCATCAAAAGCGTGGTTACGAAGCTCTTTCAAAGGGGATTCTTGCAACTTTTGCTGGTGATAGTATGGTTGCGCAAAAAATGGAAGCACGGGTTGCTAAATATCTTGCAGGAAAACAAGAGCCATTGGTAAAACTCTTACAAGCGCAAACCTTGTCTTTACAAAATGACTCTGTTCGCGCCATCGGTCTTTATGAGGAGATGAGAAAGGAAGATCCGACAAAACTGGTTGGACTTTATGGTTTGTTTCGTGAAGCAATGAAGAGTAAAGCTTATGAGGCAGCGCAACAATATGCCGAAGAGGCACTGACTTTATCGCCAGCACTTTTATGGGCGCATAAGGCGGTGCTTGATCGGTTAAGTACTGAGGGTAAATGGGATAAGGCACTTACTATTTTTGAAAGAACGCAAAAAGCTCTCCCGCGTTCTATTCGCGCGACTCCAGAGCGGCAGCATATACAGGTTTTACTACTAAGTGGGCAGGCACTTTCTTTGTTTGATACACATCCTGTACAAGCACGTGAAGCTATTTTGAAAGCCCATAAATTGGCGCCTGATTTTGTTCCAATAATAGTTATTGCTGCTGATATTCTTTATAAATTAAACGAAACGCGTAAAGCGGATAAAATGATTATAGCGGCTTGGCAAAAGGAGCCTCATCCTGACTTGGGAGCGCTTTATCTTGAAAGAGAAGAAGGAGCCATTGGGCGATTGAAAAGGGCTAAGACACTTGCTTCTTATAATAAAGATGCATTTGAGTCGGCTTTCCTTATTGCTAAAGCAGCTTTGGATGCTGGTGAAACAGCATTAGCAAGAGAGAAGGCACAAAAAGCATTACAATGTCATCCACGGGAAAGTGTTTATTTATTGTTGGCAGATATTGAAGAGGCACAGGGAAACAATCAAGGTGCTGTGCGTCAATGGCTTTCTTTAGCACTTCGTGCTGAACGTGATCCAGTGTGGATGTGTGATGGGGCCATTTTTTCTTCTTGGTCAGCGGTTTCTCCAATCAGTGGACGTTTGGGCTGTTTTGAATGGAAGGCGCCTCCTTGTATGCCTTCTCTCACATTAGAGGCGGACAATATTGTGTCGAAAAAGCAAGACAAAGAGTATGTTATGGGAAAAAGTGATGATGTTGGAGATAAGAAGCTTGAAAAATTAACACCTATAGATGATTCTCTTTTGCATAATGTGCAGGTGGAGAAACAAGATATAAAAGAAAAAGATGTAAAAATGTTCAGTCAAACTCACTTAAATGTTGATGATCCAGGGGTTAAAACAGAAGAAGAAACATCTTTATCGAGGAAAAAATTTCGTTTATTTTAAATTGCACCAATGTGATAATACGAATGTTTTCTCAGAAGAAACAATTGACCTAGAAGAAAAAATATCGTTAGTCTTGTCCAATAAAATTATTCTCTTATGCTTTAAAAATAAAGTTTTGCTTGATAGCAGAGGTGATTGGTTAAAAAATGTTTTTAAATCAGAGATGTCTTGATAAAAAACAAAAAAATAACAAACCAAGGATTGCTGTCGTTATTCATCGGCGCTCTACCTATACTGGTCGGTTGGGAAAATTTTTACAACAAAATGGTTTTGTTCTTGATATTTATCGTCCTATTTTTGGACAAAAACTCCCTGATACATTAGAGCATTATGCCGGCGTTGTTATTTTAGGGGGACCGATGAGTGTGAATGACAGCGAAGCCTATATTGGTGAGGAAATTGATTGGATTTCGTTATCACTAAAGGAAAATAAGCCTTTTTTGGGTATTTGTCTTGGAGCACAAATGTTAGCGCGAAATCTAGGGGGGCGCGTTGGTACAAGAAGTGATGGGACTGTTGAAGTCGGCTGGTATCCACTAGAAGCAACCCCACAAGGGAAGGAATTGATGAATTGGCCAGAGATGGTCTACCATTTCCATGATGAAGGTATTTATGATTTACCGAAAGAGGCAATGCTTTTGGCAACAGGGAATACATATCCTACACAAGCTTTTCGTTATGGAAACAATGCATGGGGCTTGCAGTTTCATGCTGAATTTACACGCGCTATGATGCGGCGTTTGGTCGTGCGTTCGGCACATAAATTGACTGAAAAAGGTGCTCAACCTGCTTGTGCACACTTGAAAGGTCGTTTAATCTATGATCGAGCTTTGAGCCAATGGTTTGAAAGCGCATTACACCAGATTTTTTGTACACCGCCCGTACTTGTGTGATTGTTGACAACGAATTGATTTATATAGGTAATTCACGGTTTTGTATATTGAATGAGAACCCCGAATATAGTAAGGTTTTTTCATTCCAAACCTGTGTATTTTGACTCAATAAAAACCTCTTGTTTGCATGTCACAAGTAGGGCTGGCGTGTGGGCAAAACTGTATAAGAAAAGACTAAAAATGCTTCTTATGAACTGTCTTAAGTGCCAAGGGCTGTCGCAACATTTGGGGGCTAGCCAAATATAATGATGGTGCTGGCTTTGGGGTCTCCATAAGCGTAAAGATGGGGGGCTCAATGGCTTTATCGTTAAGAAACACTATTCATTATCATTTTTGTTGTTCTGTAAAACAGTATGGTTTAAGGCAGAGGTAGAAAATCTATGTAAAACTTTACACATGAGGTGTTTTTTGTTAAAGGGTGTAATGGGTTTTTTTTTAAGAAAATCTTGTTAAGCTTATGAGATACAGTACTTTAGAACGATGTATAGGGACTTCTTGAAGTGATCAGTAGATAAAATCCGGTCGATTAAGAAGTTGGATTGTGTATAAACTGAACGTGGTTGGGAATCTTTACCCTTTTTAGGGTGGGGAGGAAGTTAAGAGATAAAGAAAGTTTGAATATTGTCTAAATCCTTTCAAATACCATCATCACAAAAAAGTTTTTCTTTGAGTTATTTAATTTGTGGGCTCTTTTGTCTTGCTCTGATATTTATTTATAGCGCACTCTGGTTTTTTTTTCACGTAAAATAGAAGACTATGTTTCTGATATATTCACAAAAGTATCTTCCCATAATATGGCGGCGGTATGTGAGAATGTGCACAAGGATGGTTATCCTTTACGTGTCGGTGTTGTTTGTGACAAGTTTCAATTTTCTTGGCCTTTACATGGGTTTTCTTTATCGACGGGGCGTTTGACAGCTGGTGCACCAATTTACGCACCTCATTTGGTCGAGTTTAATGTTCATTCTCCTGCATTAATTGTTTTTTCCGGAAAAACTCCCATAGTATCGCATTGGCGCAATTTGGTGATTGAAACAGAGCCTTATTGGAAAACGGGTAAAACATTGAAGTTTATAGCTGAAGGGCTTGAGATTTCATCTTTTTCCTTTTCCCCTGAAGATCAAAAGCTTCAAGAAGCATTAAGAGCACAAACGATAGATAAAAAAACGACACAAGAAAATATTGAAGATCCGGCATCTTTGCAAAATACGCATAACGTAATTATTCAGCCGTTAGAGCCAAAAGAAGCTTCCCCAAAAATAACGGCAGAATTTTTGCGTTTTGATCTAAAACATGAAAAGAATGATTTGTCGGGACATATAACTTTTGACGGTTTTGATGCTTCTCCCTTTTTAAAATCTTCTTTTGTTGATATTCCTAAAATTGATGGCAATTTGAAATGGATTTTAAATGACATTTCTTTTTTGTCTGAAGATGAAGAAAAAAATTGGAAACAGCGACTGTATGGAAAAAGTGGACTTTTAAAGCAAGGTGAATTGACTTTTCATACAGGTGGTGTAGTGCGTATTAGTGGACCTTTTTCTTTTGATGATGAAGGATATTTGACAGCAAAATTTGAACTTGTCCTTATTCAGTCCATGAAGCTTCTTGACACTCTGCAGCGCTTATTTCCCGCGCAAGCCAATAATCTTCAAGCGTTATTTTTTATTTTGAGTGCTTTGCCTAAAAATGCGGACGGCGCTCCCGTTCTTTCTTTGCTTATTAACAATGGGTGGGTAAAACTGGGATTTTTAAAACTTGGTCGTCTTGCTCCACTTTAGGTGTTGTACCAAAGCCTTTTTTCATCTTTACTATCAAATTTCGACTTTTTCTGATTTTCACACTTTTTTGCAATTTTAGAGTGTTAAACATTTATTTTAACAAAATGCGTATTTAATGGTAAAAAAATAGCTATAAAAATAAAAAATTACCACTTACTCCTAACTCGTCCAACCTCTTTTCACTTAGTACAAAATCTTATGTCAAACTACATATAGCAACAGTGTTTCTATAGAAAAAGTGGCATTTTAAAGTATGCTGAATTGCCTTTTTATACAGGTGGTGTGGTACTTGTTAGGAACCTTTTTCTTTATATATGGAATGAGCATATTGCATATATCTGTTTGGGTGTAACCTCTTAAAACAAGTAAATAGCCTAGTTGGAGGAAGATATGAAGTTGTAAAGGGGAAAATCAACATCCATCTTTACTGTCATTTTTTATTCGATTTTACGCATTTCAAAAGCAGTTATAGTTATATCTTTTAAATAATGGATTAAGCTTATCCTTTTATTTCTGATATTTTTTAATGAAGCCATATGTCTTCCACGTAAAACAGAATATATTTGTATTGCATATTTACGTATTTATTAAAACAATATTTCTCAGTGCTTCTTATTTCACGATGTCGCCTATGAATGGTATAAGGATAAAGCCATTAAGCACCATCATCTTTTCGGTTACGGAGTAACAAGCTAGGGGAAAACATCATCATATTATATTTGCTTATATTTGCTAACTCCCAATGTTACTGCAGCTTTTGGCACTTGAGGCGGTTTATGAGGGGCATTTTTAGTCCTTTCTTTACTGTTTTTATCTATTCGGCTTTCCCATTTGCAATATACAAGGGGAAATGGGGTTAATTAATTGAATATAAATAGATTTTAAATGAGACAAATTTAGAATATCGGATTATCAGTTATCATAAAAATGATAAAATTATGATTGTAAATCAATATATTATATTTTTATGATGAAGGATATTTGACAGTAAAATTTGAGTTTATTTTTAGTGCTCTGTCTAAAAATGCGGGATAGCGCCTCCGTTCTTTCCTTGCTGCTTCGTCATGGATGGATAGAACGGGGCAAAAGCTTAGCTGTTTTGTACTGCTTTTAAGTCTGAAAGTTTATGTTTTTAGGGTGAAAAATCAATCCTGCTGTTTTTTTGACATTGTTGCAAACAATTCTATTGTGATAAATAGCGAGATTTTTATTTTTGGTGTTATGTTTAAAATGCAAACTCCCGCTCTCTATTTTTGTTGGTTTGTTGTGGTGGTGGGATAGAACGGGAGATTGAGTGGGTCGTTTTGTATTTGCTTTAGGTTTGAAAGCCAATATTTTGAAGTTGAGAAATCAATCCTGCTGCAAAAGTAAAACGAGAAATATTGAGATCATTTTCAATAAGGGCGCTAATGCGGTTTGTAATGTTGTGAATATGATCTTCTTCTGTTTTTTTCCAAGTGTCAAAAGGATCTTTTTTCTTTCCATAATTTTTGAGGATTTTCATAACGATTTGCCGAAAACTTTCAGAAACATTTTCTTTGGCTTGGCTTAAAGCCATACTATCATAATAATCTACTACAGGGATTATACGACTTGCTTCGTTAATGCGGTTTATACGAATGATTTGCGCAAGTGAAAAGTAGATCTCTGCAGTTTTAATAAGATCACTGTTGCTTTTTTTTGCAATTAAAGAAATATCACAGATTGTTGAAGCAGCTTCCAAGAGGGCTAATTGTTTCGCTAATGCTTTTGGTGCTCCCTCTTCGCTGTAGTGTAATGCTTTTTCTTCAATCTTTTGCTTAATATCGTTGTCGTGAGAATGCATAAGCTCTTTTTCAATAACGCTACGGGCTTGCTTTATTGTTTTTACAATTTCTTCTAATGGACGTGAGAGATCTATGTTGTGCAAACCCCAATTGGTTGTTTCAAAGAGCATTGGGGTCATTGTTGCGTAGAATTTATTTTGGACAAGACCGGGTATTTTATTATCAAGCTTATCAATTTGCTCAGACAATTGAGGAATTTCGAAACCATCGCGGATGGCAATAAAAACGCGAATAATATTTTCAGTCTTTTGTTCTGTTGCATCGTGTAGTCTATTAACAAAAGTGGGGCCTCCACGATTTACAATATCGTTGGCAATCAGCGTTGCGATAATATTACGACGCAATTGATGGTTAATAACTTCCTTCTTAAAATTTTCTTGAATTTGGGTTGGAAAATAGTTCAGCAGGGCTGTATTGAAATAGTGATCATCAACAATGGGGCTATTAGCAATTTCTTCTTTTAAGGTCAATTTAGCATAGGCAAAAATAACGGCGAGTTCTGGACGGAGAAGACCTTTGCCTTGGGTTGTTCTTTGTCGTAAAATTTGCTCATCAGGGAGTATTTCAACTCTGCGATCTAGAAGCTTTTTTTGTTCCAAATCGTGCATAAAGCGTATTTGATAGGGCAAATCAGTAGTGCTTTGGTTTTCCGCCAAAGAAAGCGCAAGGGGTTGTAGATAATTGTTGCGCAAGACGAGTTGCTCGACTTGAGGCGTCATTTTTTTCAAGAGCTTATTGCGATCTTCGCGGGTTAACGTTTTGGCACGTAGTGCTGATGCAAGAACAATTTTGAGATTGACCTCAATATCAGAACAATTCACACCAGCAGAATTGTCAATGGCATCCGTGTTGCATCGACCACCATTTAAGACATATTCAATCCGTCCACGTTGTGTAACACCAAGATTAGCTCCTTCACCAATAATTTTTGCACGCACTTGTTCTCCGGTAATGCGTATTGCATCATTTGCGCGATCACCTACTTGGGCATCATTTTCTGTTGCAGCACGGATATAAGTACCAATGCCACCGAACCATAAAAGATCAACAGGGGCTTTGAGAAGAGCAGAGATAATTTCAAAGGGTGTTCCTGTTTGTTTTTCGAAACCAATGGCTTGTGCTGCTTCAGGTGAGAGAGTAATGGTTTTTTCTTTTCGTGAGAAGATACCACCGCCCTTTGATAATTTGGTTTTATCGTAATCCTGCCAGCTTGAGCGAGGTAGTCTGAAGAGACGCGTACGCTCTACATAGCTTTCGTCTATGTTCGGATCTGGATCAATAAAGATATCGCGGTGATCAAAAGCGGCAATCAATTTTGTTTGTTTGGAAAGCAGCATTCCATTGCCAAAGACATCACCAGACATATCGCCAACACCGACACAGGTGAAGGGCGTTGTTTGAATATCGTGATTAAATGATTCTCTAAAATGTCTTTTGACGGCTTCCCATGCACCTTTAGCTGTAATACCAATGTCTTTGTGGTCGTAACCTGCTGAACCTCCAGAGGCAAAAGCATCATCAAGCCAAAAGTGGTTTGCTTGGCTGATGGCGTTGGCTGTATCAGAAAAAGTTGCTGTTCCTTTGTCCGCCGCAACAACAAAATAGGGGTCAGGGTCATCATGACAGATGACATTGTGGGGAGAACTTATTTTGCCGTTAATCAGATTGTCTGTAATGGAGAGCAAAGCTGTGATAAAGTCTGTATAAGCTTGTCGTGCTGCTTCTATGATGACAGCACGGTCATTTGTTTGGGGAAGCCGATGGGGATAGAATCCACCTTTTGCACCTGCAGGAACGATAACCGCATTTTTAACTTGTTGGGCTTTGACTAAGCTAAGCACTTCGGTGCGATAATCTAATGCACGGTCAGACCAACGAATTCCGCCACGAGCGATAGGTCCAAAACGCAAATGGACCCCTTCAACTTCTGGTCCATAAACAAAAATTTCTCGGTAAGGGCGCGGTTCAGGCAAACCTTCAATCTGGCGCGGATTTAATTTGGTGGCTAAAATACGCCGTGGACTTCCATCAGGAAGAGGCGTAAAGGCATTCGTTCGTAAACTCGCCTCGATAAGGTTACAATAACGGCGTAAAATGAGATCATCATCTAAACCAGAGACTTTCCGTAATTTTTCTTCAATGCGCTTTTGAATGACTTGTTGGTTTTTTTCTCGTTCTTTTTCTGTATGGCTTTGATGAAATTTTAAATGAAATAAAGCATAAAGATCTTGGGTAATGTTAGGATAAGCATTTAAAGTTTGGGCAACGCGATCTTGCGAATAAGGAATTCCAGCTTGTTGGAGATAGCGCCCATAATGGCGCAAAATAACAATTTCATGCCAATCAAGCTCAGCTGTTTGGGTGAGAGCATTAAAGCCGTCATTATCAGCATTTTGTGCCCAAATGGCTTCAAAGGTTTCGGCGTGTTTTTGACCGTCTTTTTCAAAATCGATACAGCGTTGGAAAGTACTTTCTAGCTGCATATCATGAAGATACACAGAGCGCCCATTGCCATCTGGTAATTCAAGGGTTTGTTCAGCAATAACGCGAAACCCCATATTTTCAAGGAGTGGTACACGTTTGGAAAGGGCAAGTGCTTCATGGCGGTGAAAAAGCCGAAGAGAAATGCACTGTTTTTCTTTGTTTTGTGCGTGATAAAAGATCACGAAAAGGGGCTTTTCATCATGAAGACTTAGAATATGTCCGGCATCGTTAATAGCGTCTTCAGCTGAAAATAAATCACGATAGCTGTTGGGGAATTCACTGGCTAGACGTGTTTGTTGCTCTGTTATTTTCTTGTTAAGAGCGATGGCTTGAACCCTGTCTTCCCAACTTCGTGCAATCGAACGTACATGTTGTTCAAGTGTGGAGCGCTCGTGAAGGGGAACAGTTTCGTTTCCTTTGCGATGGATGATATAATAGACACGTATAAGGGTGCTTTCCAAAAATAGCGGATAAGATTCAAAAAAGTCACCTTTATAAAGCTCAACAAAATGTTCGCCAACTTTTTCACGCAGGCTGCTGCTATATTGGTCACGCGGTACGTAGACAAGGATAGAAACAAAGCGCCCAAAAGAATCAGTATGGGCAAGAACCCGTAAACGTGGGCGCTCATCTAATTGTAGAATAAGCTTAATGTTTTCTGTCAATGTATCAACATCAGAGCGAAACATTTCATCTCTTGGATAGGTTTCTAAAGCACTGATGAGTACTTTTCCTGAATAATCGGCGTGATTGTGTCCAAGACGTTGAATAATAGTTCGGGCTTTTTCTTTTAAGAAAGGAATTTGCAAAATAGAACGTGTATAAGCTGAGGAGGTAAAAAGCCCTACAATGCGTAATTCTCCACAGAGTTGGTTTTCTTTATCAAAGATTTTAAGACCAATATAATCGAGCCAAACAGAACGGTGAATTTTGGAGCGGCTGTTCGCTTTTGTCACGATAAACAGATTATCGCTTTCCATGAAGGATAAAACTTCTTGAGGAGGTTCTTTCATACTTTTATCGTCAACAATATGAATAGAAGCATCCGTGAGTATACCAAGTTCAATATTACTCGCTGTAAAGGATTTTAGGGGTTTTTGGTCTTTGATGAAGTTGTAAGTGCGCATACCAAGGAAAATAAAATTATCGTCCATTAGCCAGTGAAGAAACTCAATGGCTTTTTCGCCTTCTTGTTTGTAGTGTGGGGGAAGACTTATTTGGTAGGCATGAATCTGCTTTTCAACTTCTTCAAGCATAGGTTTCCAGTCTTGTACAGCAGCATTAACCTGTTCAAGAACTAAGGTGAGTTCATTTTCAAGTTTTTGTATTTGCTGTTTGTTTAATGACTCGATGTGAATTTGCATCAGACTGATGCGTTTTCCAGAAACACAATCAATAATGGGGTGTGCAATCAAATAGATATGGTTTTTGTGTTGATTAAAAACATTTAAAATAGAATCGAGAAGGAAGGGTTTGTTATCATTGACAAGCGTGATAACGGTTATAGGTCTGTTACTACGGGTTAAATTTTGCTCAAAGCAGATGGTATTTTTTCCCGTCTGATGGAGATTAAAAGCTTTTACCGCGATGGCTGTGGCTTTTTGAAGTTCTTCATTTTCGTAATAAGCAATATCTTCTTTATCGGTTTGGGCAAAAAGGATTTGTTCTATTTTATCTTGGGTGTTTTTTGTTTCTGTTTTTTTTTGTTGCAACACATTCACTCTCCCTTTTTGCTCTTAAGGGGTCTTTTCTTCTCTTTTTAAAAGCAGACCATTATATTTTTTATATACTGTAACACCTTCTTTCTAAAGAAAATAGCTCTTTATTTGGAAAGAATGAGTTTGTTTTTGCTATTTTTTAGTAATATTTTGTACTTTAAAGAAATATTTTGCTTCAAGGAAAGGGCGCTTTTAGTATTTTTGTATGTTAATAGTTTGTTTTTTAAAATATACAAAATGAAAGTAAAAAAAGAAGCAAAAGTAAAGAGAGAATGGCGCATTTACCAGAAAGACTTTTAAGTGGTTACCAAAACTTTATAAACAATCATTTTTTATATAAAATAGCAGATTATCAGCAATTGGCGATTGAGGGGCAGAAACCTGAAGTTTTGGTCATTGCTTGTTGTGATTCGCGTGCAGTACCAGAAATGATCTTTGATGCTAAGCCAGGGGAAATTTTCACTCTGCGCAACGTGGCGAATGTGGTTCCTCCTTTTTCTCCTGATGACCAATATCACGCAACATCAGCAGCTCTTGAATATGCTGTGCAATTGCTTGAGGTGAGACATATTGTCGTTTTTGGTCATGCCCATTGTGGAGGCATTCGTACTGCTCTTAATGAGACATATAAATCTTTATTATCAAATGATTTTATCGGTCAATGGATCAGTCTTTTAGCACCAGCAGCAGAAATCGTTTTGAATAATAAGTCGCTGTCTTGGCCAGAAAAACAGACGGCATTAGAGCAGCTTTCTATTCGCCATTCGTTGAGAAATTTAGAGACGTTTCCGTGGATAAAGCTTCGCAAAGATCAAGGTTTTTTGACATTGCATGGTGTTTGGTTTGATATCTCTAGCGGAAAATTATGGAGCATGGAACAGGAAACAGGTTGTTTTATGCGTGTTGAAGTTGAAAGCTTTGAAGTATAGTATTTGTTGTTTTTATTTCTTCGTATAAAAAGATATTTTATGATAAAACTTGACAAAGCTGGGGTTTTATTGTTTGAAGGAGCAAGCTTTCAGTGACAAAATTAACTTGGAGCCACCGACTGAGACCCCAGTTTAAGGGTATAAAGAGATCTCAGAGGTCAACATCCGACGGCGCGATGCGTTCTCGGATGCTATTTTGGTTTGTTTGTTATGCAACAATGAGGTAAATGATGTTTGAATCCTTGCAAGAGCGACTTGGTTCTATCCTGTCTCATTTGACGGGACGTGGCGCTTTATCGGATCAGGATGTTGTAGAGGCGCTGCGTGAAATTCGTCGCGCTTTATTGGAAGCTGATGTTGCTCTTGATGTTGTGCGCTCTTTTACCGATAGAGTTCGGGAAAAAGCTGTTGGGGCCGAAATCGTTAAATCAATTAAACCAGGCCAAATGGTGGTTAAAATTGTTCATGATGAATTGGTTCATATTCTTGGAAATGAAAGCGTTCTGAGTGATTTAAATGCACCAGCTCCTGTTGTTATCATGATGACTGGTTTGCAAGGTTCGGGAAAAACAACCACAACAGCAAAGCTTGCAAAACGTTTTACTGATAAGCACAATAAAAAAGTTCTCATGGCGTCATTAGATACACGCCGTCCCGCTGCACAGGAGCAATTGCGCCAATTGGGAGAACAGGCAAAACTTGCAAGCTTGCCTATTATTGCGGGTCAGCTGCCCGTTGATATTGCATCACGTGCTGTGCAGGCTGCTAAATTGGGTGGTTATGACGTGCTTCTTCTTGACACAGCAGGACGTAATCATATTGATGAAGCTTTGATGCTCGAATTGGCTGAAATTAAAGCATGTTCCCTTCCTCATGAGATTATGTTGGTGGCTGATAGTTTGACGGGGCAAGATGCCGTTCATCTTGCTCGTTCTTTTGATGAGCGTGTAGGGATTACGGGGATTATTTTAACACGGATGGATAGTGATGGGCGTGGTGGTGCTGCTCTTTCCATGCGTGCTGTTACAGGTAAACCAATTAAAGCAATTGGAACTGGTGAAAAAATAGATGCTTTAGAAGAATTCCATCCCAGTCGTATTGCTGATCGTATTCTCGGAATGGGGGATATTGTTTCTTTGGTTGAAAAAGCTGCTGAAACAATGGATCACGAGAAAGCTGCTGCTTTTGCAAAAAAAATGCAAGCTGGAAAATTTGATCTGAATGATCTTGCAGAACAGTTGCAGAAAATGAAAAAACTGGGTGGAATGGGCGGTATTATGGGCATGTTGCCAGGAATGGGGAAGGTCAAAGAGCAGATTGCGGCTGCGGGGTTTGATGATCGTTTGTTTGATCGTCAATTGGCCATTATTTCATCTATGACACCCAAAGAGCGGGCGAATCCAGAGCTTTTAAAACATAGCCGCAAACAACGAATTGCTAAGGGGTCTGGTACGACAGCGGCTGATATTAATAAACTTTTGAAGATGTATCGCCAAATGGCTGATATGATGAAAGCCATGGGTGGTAAAGGAAAAAGTGGTTTTATGGGAAAAATGTTGGGAGGCCTTGGTTCCAAAATGGGTTTGGGTGGTATGGGAAACTTGGGAGGGGATTCTCCAGCTATGCCGGATTTGTCGGGATTGGATCCAAAGCAATTCTCAATGCTTCAAAAGCAAATTGAAAATGGTAATGGAGGGAAGCTCTTGCCCGGACTTCCTAAGCGTGGACCTACATTTCCTGGTCTTTCCAATGGCATTGTCGATGGGGGAAATTTTCCTCAGCATCCTAAGAAAAAATAAGATGTAAAGAGGGAAAGGAATATAATGCAGGAAACACTATTAAACGAATTGGCACATTTACGAGCATCCATTGATAATTTTGATGCAACCTTGATTCATATCTTAGCAGAGCGATTTCGTTGTACGAAAGCTGTTGGGCGCTTAAAAGCCCGTTATGATTTGCCTAAAGTAGATCCTCTGCGTGAGCAATATCAGGTAGCGCGTTTGCGGCAATTGGCTATTGATAGTCATCTTGATCCTGATTTTGCTGAAAGATTTTTAAAATTTATTATTAAAGAAGTTGTGAGTCATCATGAAGTTATTGCTGAAGAGCAAAAAACAAAAAAAGTCAATTTAAACGAAAGCCAGAGATGACAATAGGAGATAAAATATGGCATTGAAAATTCGTTTGTCCCGTGGAGGTTCAAAAAAACGTCCTTACTATCATATCGTCGTTGCAGATGTTCGTAGTCCGCGCGATGGGCGGTTTCTTGAACGTGTTGGTGCATGGGATCCAATGTTGCCTAAAGATGGACCGAGGGTGAAACTTAATGAAGAGCGTATCCAATATTGGCTTGGGCAAGGGGCTCAACCAACAGATCGCGTTTTACGTTTTTTAGATGCAGCTGGCTTGAAAAAGCGTCCAACTCGTAATAATCCACATAAAGGTGAACCGGGTAAAAAAGCACAAGAACGTATAGCAGCAGCAAAGCAAGCGGCAGAAGAAGCAGCGGCAGCGGCTGAAGCAGAATCTGCTACAGCATAAGAAGCATGGTTGTTTAATCAACGTGTTTTTAAAAGCTTTAGAAAAATAAATATTATCCGTTTTTGTCTATCAAAAACGGATTTTCTTTAAAAAGCTGCTTGTTTAAATCGCGCTGGTTTTTTTAAATCAATGGTTTTAAAAATCAATGGCGCGGCCTTTAATTTCCCAGTCTCCATAGCGGGAAGGGTCTTTGCCGCCGCGTCCGCCGTTTTCTAAAGGTTGTTCTTTTTTTGTTGCGCGTTTTCGTCTTTCTTCAGCTTCTTTAAGGGCGCGTTGTGCTGCGGGAGAAAGAGATTGCTGTTTAATGACAGTTGCATTTTTTTTGCTTGTTTTCTCATCTTTTTTATTCATTTTACACCTATTCCATTGAAGAAGCAGAAAGAAAACACCATCATATAGTATTGATTGACTTTTATCATGGAGTTTTTTGAGTAATGAATATAATGCGTACAGCTATGCTTTTGGCTTTTTTAACTGCTCTCTTTATGGGAGTTGGTTATCTTGTTGGAGGGGGTGGTGGCATGGTCATTGCTCTTTTAATGGCAAGTGGTTTAAACTTTTTTTCTTATTGGAATTCAGATAAAATCGTTTTACGCATGTACGGGGCGCGTGAAGTTGATCAGCATTCAGCACCAGTTTATTATAAGATTGTAAGCGATTTAGCTAAAAAAGCTTCTCTTCCTCAACCAAAAATTTATGTTATTGAGAATGCACAGCCAAATGCTTTTGCAACGGGACGTAATCCGCAAAATGCAGCTGTTGCTGCAAGTACTGGGTTGTTAGAGCGGTTAAGCGCTGAGGAAATTGCCGGCGTTATGGCGCATGAGCTCGCACATATTGAGCATCGTGATACGTTAACAATGACTCTAACCGCAACGATTGCAGGGGCAATTTCAATGCTTGGTAATTTTGCTTTCTTTATGGGAGGACAGCGTAATTCTTCAGAAGATTCTCATGGCGCTGGGGCAATTGGAGGATTTATTGCATTGCTCGTGGCGCCTTTTGCAGCGATGCTGGTGCAAATGGCGATTAGCCGTACACGGGAATATGCTGCGGATCGTAGAGGGGCTGAAATATGTGGTAATCCTTTATGGTTGGCTTCGGCATTGCGTAAGATTGCTGATGGGGGACGTGGGGTATATAATGAAGAAGCAGAGCATAATCCAGCAACCGCGCATCTGTTTATTATTAATCCTTTGAGCGGTGAGGGAGCGGATAGTCTTTTTTCGACACATCCAGCAACTGCAAATCGTATCGCTGCTCTTTATCGGCAAGCAGAAGAGATGAAAGGGGCTCTTGCCAAAAGTGTGGGATGGAATAAAGAAGACGCTATACATGAAAAAAGCAGCGGGATGAACTATGGAGATTTTCATAGTGGTCAGGCTCATGTATTAGGTGAGAAAGAAAATAGTTCTTTTCAGCGCGTTACAAAACGTCCTTCTTGGCTTCGTTATGAAAATTCAAAAAGATCTCGTTCATAGAGTTATTGAGGGAGCTCTTGAGAAAACTGTGATATAAAGGTGGTGGTTTGAAACACAAAAAAGCGGGGCATGTGTCTGAAAAAAATGTTCCAGGATTAGCTGTTCGACAGGTGTGTGTGCGTCTTTTGGGGGCGGTAGTTGATAAGTACACGTCTCTGTCTGGTTTGACGGATAATGAACACGGACATCCACAATATTTGAAGCTTTCACAACGAGATCGTTTATTATGTCGGGCTATTTTAACAGCTTCATTGCGTCATCGAGGGCAGATTATGGCGGCTCTCTCACGCTTTTTGGCGCGTCCTTTGCCTTCACAAGCACTTTCACTTCAGCATCTTTTGCATATCAGTGTTGCACAAATTCTTTATCTTGATATTCCCGATCATGCGGCTATTGATTTAGCTGTGCGTGTGGCGAAACTTGATCCTCGAATGCGCCGTTTTTCAGGGGTGGTGAATGCTCTTTTGCGCAATGTTGCACGTGAGGCAGAGCCTTTACGTCAACAAGTTCCTACCATTGAAGGTGTGCCAGCGTGGTTTGGACAGCTTTTAATATCAGCTTATGGAACAGAAAAGGCACATAAGATTATCGCAATTCAAAGTGTGGAACCTCCTTTCGATTTGACAGTGAAATCTGATAGTGGTGGATGGGCTGAAAGGCTTGGCGGTGTGGTATTGCCCAATGGTTCTGTTCGATTGAAGCGTCTGGAGTGTTCTGTTTCTGATTTACCAGGCTATCGTGAAGGGTCTTGGTGGGTTCAAGATTTTGCAGCAGCTTTGCCTGCTTGTTTACTTGGGAGTATTGAGGGTAAACGCGTTGCTGATCTTTGTGCGAGCCCTGGAGGAAAAACAGCACAATTGGCTTTGCAAGGGGCTGAGGTGACTGCAATTGAGCTTTCTGCTAACCGCATAAAGCGTTTAAAAGAAAATATGGAACGGCTTCATTTTTCAGTTCATATTTGGCAGGGCGATGTGAAAAATTTCTATCCCACACAGCTTTTTGATGCGGTTCTTCTTGATGCTCCTTGTTCTTCTACAGGAACAATCCGTCGTCATCCAGATATTTTATGGACGAAATCGAGGGAAGATATCGTCAAGTTAGCGGCGTTGCAATATGATTTGCTTGTCGCAGCAATTTCTTTGGTAAAGGAGGGGGGGCGGATTGTTTTTTCCAATTGTTCGTTGGCAAGAGAAGAAGGTGAAGATCTTATTGAGAAAATTTTATCGATACGCAATGACATTGTTTTAGACCCTATTTATCCAGAGGAAATGGGAGCACTGGAACATTTGCTTTGTGGGGGGATGTTACGGACAACGCCTGCGGATTTTTGTCATAAAAATTTTGATGCTGAGAAAACCGTATTTTTAGGAATGGATGGTTTTTTCGCTGCGCGCTTACGAAAAATTGCTTAATTAACGCTTCATTTACAAAAATGGTCGAAATTGTATTTGATTCAGCATAAATGGAGATGAAATTTTGGCGGTTGCGGTAAAAGCTCCTCAGGTAAAAGTGGCAACCTGTATCGATACGATACAGAATGTTATGCGGCGTTTATGGGTTGGACCATTGTTTCGTTGGCGATTTTCAGGGTTTCGTCCTCATAAAATTTTAGCGCATCCCATGGATTTGCATGTAGCTGATCCGATGATGGCGCATGAATTTTATCATGGTCGTTTTGCTTTTGCTGGTCATATTGTTCATTCTGGTGCTGTTTCGCCGTTTTCATTGGTTCCACCAACGCTAGAATGGGAAGCGGCTCTACATGATTTTCATTGGTTGCGCCATATGGAGGCAGCAGGAAGTGATTTAGCTTCTGCACATGCGCGCTCTCTTTTAGAAGATTGGTTTGACCATGCTGGCAAGAAGGTAAAAGGACTTGCTTGGAGTGGTCCTGTTGTGGCGCGGCGCTTGATTTCATGGATTTGTCATTCGAAAATGTTGTTAGAAGGGGCAAGTGAGCGGTTTGAAAAACGCTTTTTGCGTGCACTTGGTTTGCAATTTCGTTATTTGCGCGTAACAATTTGTAGTATGGAGCACAATGATCAACGATTACAAGCAGCTGTAGCTTTGACGTTTGCATCTCTTGCTTTGCCTGTTTCTGCGGCAGTGAAAAAAAAGGTACAAACCACACTTATAGAGGAGCTTTCTCGTCAAATCCTAGTTGATGGTGGGCATATTTCCCGTAGTCCTGTTATTTTGCTGAATTTGTTATCGGATTTATTGTCGTTACGGCATCTTTTTATGCGTAGCAATGAAACAGCACCCCGTATTTTGATTGATTCTGTTGAGCGTATGTTGCCAGCTTTACGATTCTTTATCCATGAGGATCAAACGTTGGCCCATTTTAATGGGGTTGGTCCCCTTGTGTCGGAACGATTATCATCACTTTTGGAGCTTGATGAAACAGGAGGACATCCTTTTAGTTATGCCCGTTATTCAGGATTTCAGCGCTTAAAAGCCAATCAAACAACAGTGCTTGCAGATACAGGAAAGTTTCCACCCCGCTCTGTAGCACAGCAGGCTTGTTCGGGGTGTTTGTCTTTTGAAATGTCTTCACAAGGGCACCGTTTTATTATCAATACCGGTGTTAACCCTGATGGGCGGGAAGAGTATCGACATTTAGGGCGTGTTACTGCAGCACATTCAACAGCTACGCTTAATGATTGTTCAGTGGGTGCTTTTTATCATAAAAAGAAAAATGGCGCGCCATTTTTGTTTGATGGACCAACAGATGTTCAAGTGTGCCGTATAGAGGATTCAGAGAAGACAGGTTTTATTGCGAGTCATAATGGTTATGTGCGACCCTTTAATCTTATTCATGAGCGTGGTCTTATTTTGGCGACAAATGGAGATACGATCGAAGGTTTTGATCGCTTTTTTATGCCAAATAAAGGGAGAAAGAGACACAAGAGTGTGCAAAATGAACAAAATTATGTTGCTGTTCGGTTTCATCTTCATCCACAAGTTGAAGTTAACTATGATGGCAAACGTGTGTGTTTAGCCGTAAAGAACGAGAACGTGAAGAGCGAACAAGTATGGTATTTTATATCGCCTGACGCAGATATTTGTCTTGAAGATTCGATTGATTTTGCAGAATTAACAGGTCCACAACGGACACAACAGATTGTTTTATATTTTCGTCCTGCATTTCAGGAAAAAGTTCGTTGGCGTTTTATCCGTAAAGCGTTTGATAAAAAATTAGAACATTATTCCAACCCATAGTATATTGCGTTTTATCTTGCGTGTCGCAAAACATTATCGTTTATTGTAGTAATATTCTCAAAATTTGAAGATCATATCAATTTTATACATGAAGAGTTTTGTTAGAGTATGGGGTGGATGTTTTTAGGCAAGGTTTGCTCATAGAATCTCATGAGGTGATGCTAAAAGGGATTGGCTCCAGAAAAAAAGTTTTTTGAAAGACCATTGTTGACAGATGAGTACTAGTTAAAGATTTTAATCCTTTAAAGATATGGAGAGAAAATTAAGCTGTTGCTTATCTTCGATAAGTTTTTAAGTGTGCTGTTGGGATCAATATTTATCTCTGAGAGAGTTGCATTAATAGGGCTACACTCCTCACGAAAAACAGAGCACTATTGTATTGTATATTCACGGACTTATTTTAAAGAAAAATCCCTTAACGCTTCCAAGCTTATTTTGCGACGATGCCCGTGATGGGTATAACGGTAAATCCATTAAGCACCCCCCATCTTTACGCTTATGAAGGAGCAGTTCGGCACTATCACACTATTTATCAGTGCCCAATGTTTGTAACAAGCTCTTGGCATTAGAGATAGTTCATAAGAGGCATTTTTAGCCTTTTCTTAATAGCTTTTATCCATACAGCTCTCCCCGCTTGTAACGTGCAGGCGAATGGTTTTGATTGATTCAACATACATAGATTTGAAATGGAAGAATTTTACGGTATTCGGAGTTCTAATTCAATATGAATAACGCTAAATTATCATTATAAATCAAATGTTGTATAGCACAGAAGCACTGAAAATTTGAGAAACAATACATTACAATGGTCGAGAAAAACAACTCTTCTGCTCTTTGTTATTATACTAAAAATGAAGTTATAATAACAAACCACAAAATGCATGCTTTTTCATAGCAAAGCATTCTCTCAAATATTTCAAACAACTTTCATAAAGATTTACGCGAATAACGTCGTGCAATTGAATCAATATCACCTCGACAAATTCCAAGATCGCTGAGTTCATATGTTGAAAGACGACTTAACGCATTAACGGTTCGACGATAACGGCGCCAATTACTATAAAAACGTAGAATATTCATATCCTCTACTCAAACTTTTCATTACACTCTTTAGTTTAAGAATAGAGTATATTACTAAAAAGAGTTGTGTTATAATATCATAGCAGGTATGCATCTAATACAAGATAATGTCCCTTTAACATTTTTCTCATGCGAAAGGGTAACCATTAAAAATATCAACAAGAACATCTTATCCCTAACCAATGGCTAAATTATGTGCATTTTCTGCGGTGATAAACTTCTTCACGTGTAGATTCTTTGGATTGAATAACTGCTTCCATTTCAATAGTTATCAATAGTTATACGATGATTATGAAAAATTCCTTGAAACATTTGTCTCATACGAAGAGGGAATCAGCAAAATTATTAATGGCGGAAGTGACGTGTTCCTGTAAAAACCATTGCTAAACCCTGTGCATCAGCAGCGGCGATAACTTCTTCATCACGCATGGAGCCTCCTGGTTGAATAATTGCTGTTGCCCCTGCTTCAGCTGCTGCTAATAAACCATCTGCAAAAGGAAAAAATGCATCTGATGCAACAACAGATCCTTTTGTAAGGGTTTCTGTTAAGCCTGCTCTTTGCGCACTTTCTGCTGCTTTACTTGCAGCAATTTTTGCTGAATCGATGCGGCTCATTTGTCCGGCTCCAATTCCAACTGTTGCGCTATTTTTCGCGTACACAATAGCATTTGATTTAACGTGCTTTGCTACACGAAAAGCAAATTGAAGATCACGCATTTCATCTTGAGTTGGTGCCCGCTTTGTCACTACTTGCAATTTAAGATCATCGACTACCACGTTATCACGTGATTGCACTAAAATGCCTCCCGCAAGTGTTTTCGCAAGAAGTCCTCCACAGCGTGGATCAGGAACTCCACCTGTAATGAGCAAACGAAGATTTTTTTTCTTGGCAATAATTTCACGTGCCGCCATTGTGGTATCAGGAGCAATAATCACTTCTGTAAAAATTTTAACAATCTCTTCAGCACATTCCTCATCAAGGGTTTGATTTAAAGCAACTATTCCACCAAATGCCGATACATTATCACACATAAGAGCTTTCAAATAAGCTTCTTTCAAATTTTCTCCTTCCGCAACACCACAAGGATTGGCATGTTTAATAAGAGCGACAGCAGCGGTTTTTTGCGGATCAAATTCTGCCACAAGTTCAAAGGCTGCATCTGTATCATTCAGATTGTTATAAGAAAGCGCTTTGCCTTGTAAAAGTTTTGCTGTTGCAATACCAAAACGTTTTTCATTATTGCGATAAAATGCTGCCTGTTGATGTGGATTTTCTCCATAGCGCATAACACTTTCAAGATGACCGGAAAAACTCTGCCACGATGGAGTTTCAATTTCTAAATCCCTTGCAAACCACGATGCTATTGCCGTATCATAAGCAGCGGTGTGTGCATAAGCGCGCATTGCTAGCTGATGACGCATAGATAAACTTAAACATCCATTATGCTGCTTTAATTCAGCTAGAATCGAATCATAATCTTTTATCGCTGTTACAACACCGGTATAAGCATAATTTTTTGCCGCGGCGCGAATCATCGCCGGTCCACCGATATCAATATTTTCAAGAATCGTTTGCCCATCGGCTCCCAATAGGATCGTCTCTTCAAAAGGGTAAAGATTCACCACCAAAAGATCAATTCCATGAATGCTGTTCTTTTCCATAGCTTCCCTATGGTTAGGATCTTCTCTTACCCCTAACAAAGCACCATGAATCAAAGGATGGAGTGTTTTTACACGCCCATCCATTATTTCAGGAAATCCGGTAACTTCAGCAACATCTTTTACGGGTAAACCAGCCGCTATGAGGGTTTTGGCTGTTCCTCCTGTTGAAATTAATTCAACATTGTAAGTAGCATGAAGGGCTTGTGCAAAAGCAACCACACCCGTTTTATCAGACACAGAAAAGAGAACACGACGAACCCGATGAAGATCAGGTATGGGAAAATTTTTGGCAACAACACCCATAACAGCAGCCTTAAAAATGAAAGAGTTAAAATTCTAGTAAAACACGCTTATACGTTTATAGCATAAGCCTTTAGCAAAATACACTGAAAGGATAAACTGTCTTTTTAGAATATAGGATGATTCACCTTTTTCTATTATCCTGTAAAAAACTCTCATTTGAGGTGTGGTGATAGGTATAAAAGTCTCATTGAGACATTAAATGTTTTTTTTGTTGCTTATAACTCAACATCTCATCTTCATAGCAGTTGTGAAACAAAAAATGCTTCCGTATATTCTCTGCTATATTAGCTTTTATACTAGATGAAGGCGAAAGTATTGCGTATATCAATTGGAGTAATCTCTGAAATGGGAAATAATCTAATGAAGCAAGAATATAAAATTATAAAGGCAAAAATGAGTTCTCATCTTTCCTATTATTTTTAAATTTGGCTTTATGTTTTTCAAAAGCGTTTATGACGATTTTTTGAAAAGTGTCGCGTAAATCTTTTGTGGATGGTATAAAGATCTATTGTATGCCTATGATCTTTAATTTAACAAAGGCGCAAGTTGGTAGATTTTATTCTCTTTATCAGTTTTCAAGATTCTAAAAATTTTTGTTACTTGAGATGGAAGAGGTATTTTTTTAGTTTTTTTGCCGTAGCAGAAAAAGAAAACCTCCTAACACACCAGCAGCTAAAATAAACCACGTGATTGCATAAACGAGATGATTATTTCGAAAATGAATAATCGTAAGACCAACGACGGGAAGATTTGCTTGTGGAGATGTTTTTCTGGCATCAATGAAATAAGGAGCAACAGTGGATAAACCAAGTTTTTGTGCCATAGCGGGGAGATCGCGCGTATACCATAAATTTTTGTCAGGATTATTTTTACGCGGGAAAAATCCATTTTTTTCACTCATGCGTAATAAACCTATAATCATTGTTTGTTCTGTGTCCGTGGTAGAATTTTGCTGAGATGAGGCATTTGTATGCGATTTCTCTGTGTTTTGAAAATTATTACGTTCATCCATGGGGATAAAGCCACGGTTGATAAAGATCAGTGTATTATCAGCAGTTTGTAAGGGAGTCAAAACCCAATAGCCTGTAGTATTTTGAGCGGCAGCAGTGACTAAAATATTTTTATCTGTTAAAAATTTTCCTGTGATAATAACAGGTTGATATTCATATTTTTCAAAAGTAACATCTGACCATTGATTTTTTGGAGGGGCTTTTATGGGGGGCAAATGAATGCGCTGATTAGCACTGGTGATAAGATTTGTTTTCCAGTTTAACCGTTGTACTTGCCATATACCTAATGCACTGAAGAGAAGAAAAAAACAAATACATAAAGTTCCAAATAAAAAAGAAGAAAAACGGCAAGAATTTCCCTGAAGCTTTGTCATGGGGGGGGCTTTTTTGCTCATGATTTGTGCTTCCTTTCGGGACAATAGGCTTTTATTCTAACATGGTATATATTAAAAGAAACATTTTGTACGCTTTTTGGCAGAATTTGCACGCCTTATTGAGGAAAAAGATGAAAAATGAGCCAACAAGAGATGAAAAAGGTTTTATAAAAGACTTGACCTTTTGTTGTCGACCCCCTATTAGAAAGAAACTTCCCAATGATGCCCGTTCAAGGTTGCATTGCGCGTGTTTTGCGTTCATTGTGTCCTTTGGGTATGGGGATTTGAAAGTTTCTTAGAGTTTAAGGGTGAAGTTTATGTCTCGTGCATGTGAATTGACAGGGAAGACGGTTCTGTATGGTAATAATGTTAGCCATGCGAATAATAAGACTCGGCGTCGTTTTTTACCAAATCTTTGCAATGTGACATTGATTTCAGAGGTGTTACAGCAAAGTTATCGCTTGCGTATTTCAGCAAATGCATTGCGTTCTGTTGAGCACCGCGGTGGTCTTGATGGTTTTTTGATTAAAGCAGACGATAAAGAGTTGTCGCAACGTGCGCGTTTGCTAAAACGCCAAATCATTAAGAAAAAAGCTGAGCAAGAAGGTGAGCAAAAGGCTGAACAGGCAGCATAATTGTTAGCGCCATTCTTTTTGGTTTATTAACGCTTTGATTTCGGTTTTCTGTTCTAGAAGTTAAGTTTTTTGCAGGTTGATCGGTTCATTTTATTGGTTCCATATCCCAGGTTAAAAAAATGTCTTCAAGCGGTCTTTTATTAGAACAGCAAAAGAAAAGGTATGTTGTTTTTTCTATTTTTGCAATGTGCCTTGCTGTCACGGCTTCTAATATTTTAGTTCAATATCCTGTCTATTGGTTTGATTTGAATGAGCTGTTGACTTACGGGGCTTTTACCTATCCATTTGCTTTTCTAATCAATGATTTGACCAATCGTTTTTATGGTCCATTTGCTGCGCGGCGTGTGGTTTATGCTGGTTTTTTTACGGGTGTCTTTGTTTCTTGGATATTGGCGACACCACGGCTTGCACTTGCTTCTAGTTTTGCATTTTTATTTGGGCAACTCCTTGATATTGTGGTTTTTACTCCTTTGCGACGTAAAACATGGTGGAAAGCACCTTTAGCAGCAGCGTTGGTTGGTTCAGCTTTGGATACAGTGCTGTTTTTTGCTCTTGCTTTTTCTAGCTCGTTTGCTGTTTTTGATAAGATAACAGGGTATGCAGATAGTTCACTGGTGGAGAGTACTGTTTTGGGAGGGATAGGCATGCCAGTTTGGCTATCGCTTGCTTTTGGTGATTTTTCGGTAAAAATTATTATGAGTCTGTTGATGTTGATTCCTTATGGGACAATTCTTAACATCGTAAAGCTTCCTCTTTATCAATGTCATTCAAAAGATGATTCCTCTTTTGTTTGTCACAAATAAGGATTTTTGTCTTTTTGTTTTCCTGAAGCCAAGAAAATTGTACGCTATGCTTGGTGTGACACGTTAGTTATAATGGATACTTTATCATTTACCAACTTAAGTAAGAACTCCAACACAAAACGCTTTTTTATTTCAAAATTCTCTTGTGAGGAAAAGATAAAGTCATTTGTTTGAGAAGGGGATAAATATGCTTTTTACAAATGATTCAATGTGACAGAAATTGCAACTGATGTTTATTAATAGATTGATTTAAAATGATAACTTATATTTTTCATTTGAGTGAAAGAGCCCAATATCATAAAATTTTACGCGTTTTAAATACTCTTATATTGAGTTAATAAAAATCATTTGCTTGCCTATGTTATAAGAGGAATTGGCGTGCGGACAACGTCATTTGAGAAAGCAATACTCTTATGAAGAGCTTTAATGTAATAGAAGTGCAATATTAGGCGCTGGAAGTATATTGATTTATCTTAAAAACATTGGAAGCTTGAAAGTAGGATTTTGCTTTTGGCTTGTAGCTTGTAAAGTAAAGGATGATTCTGGATTGTGCATTATGCCATATATGGGCGCTGTCGTGAAATAAGCTTGGAAGCAAGGAAGAATGTTTCTTTAAAGTAGGAGTGCGGATAAGATATATAATGGTATGTTCTTTTTCGTGAATGAAGTAATATTCTTTTTTTCGTGTTTTTCTTATATTTTATGTGAGTAAAGATTTTTTCTTTTATCTAGGAGATGGGAGCTTATGTTGATAGATCACCCGTGGTGAGTACTGTTTTGGGAAGGTTAGGGAACAGGTTGGCTTTCGCTTGCTTTAGCGATTTTTGCCGAAAAATTGCTATGAATCCATTTATGCCGATTCTTTTATAAAATAATTCTTAGTGTTTAAAATATCCTCTTTGGATGATTCTTCTTTTGCGTATAATAAATACAGCTTTTATCTTTTTGTGTTACTGAAGGTGAAAGTCTAGGCATTATATTTTCTGTGAGATCAGCACTTTAGAGCTATGTCTAGTGGAGATATTTTTCTATATACGTGTATTTAAATATAATGAATAACACAAGATCGAGACAAAAACGGGTAATTATTCAGTCTTTTAATTTGAAGGGCACTCTGGGATATGGACGTAAATGAAAAATTCCAAGAAAAGTTTTATCAGTCGCAATATAACCAGAAAGTAAAAACAAACTCATTACAATTTTTGAAGATGGTTGGAGCATTTCTTTTAGAATTCATAATGCATCCAGTAAAGTAGAAGCTTCTTTAAAGTTCGATATTCAATTTGTGGGATTATCTTCTCAGGTTGTTAGCCATCAAATTCCGATGGTTTAATGATAGAGATAATTTTTAAAATGTAATCGTTGCTGATTCAAGGCAGGTTTATTTCTTATGAATATGAGTCCTTTTATCACTAAAAAGTATTTCTAATTGTTTTGTTATGGCGTCGGCGAGTTCTTCAGCATTCATAATTGTTACAGCACGTTGATAATAACGTGTGACGTCATGACCAATTCCAATGGCAATGAGTTCGATAGGGGAGTGTGTTTGGATTTCTTGAATCACTGCGCGTAAGTGTTTTTCTAAATAATTGCTGGAGTTGACCGATAGTGTCGAATCGTCAACAGGAGCACCATCAGAAATGACCATGAGGATGCGACGTTGTTCACGCCGTGATAAAAGGCGTTGATGAGCCCAAATCAAAGCTTCTCCGTCGATATTTTCTTTTAATAATCCTTCTTGCATCATTAAACCTAAATTGCGTCGTGCGCGACGCCATGGGGTATCAGCACTTTTATAGATGATATGGCATAAATCATTGAGGCGTCCAGGATTATGGAGTTTGTTTTGGGTAAGCCATTGTTCGCGCGATTTGCCCCCTTTCCAAGTTTTGGTGGTAAAACCTAAAATTTCAACTTTGACACCACAACGCTCAAGAGTTTGTGCCAAAATATCAGCACAACTTGCAGCAACGCTAATGGGGCGTCCGCGCATTGAGCCAGAATTATCAATGAGGAGTGAAACAACTGTGTCCCGAAATTGGGTGTTGCTTTCCATTTTAAAAGAAAGGGGTTGCATGGGGTCAATAATTAGACGTGGAAGCCGTGTTGTATCAAGATATCCTTCTTCAAGGTCAAAGTTCCAGTTGCGATTTTGTTGCGCCATCAAGCGGCGCTGGAGACGGTTTGCTAAACGTCCAACGATGTTTTGGAGATGATTGATTTGCTTATCAAGATAACGGCGTAAGTGATCTAACTCGTTTTCAGAACAAAAATCTGTTGCTTCCAAAATTTCATCAAATTGACGGGTGAAGATTTTATAATTGCCAAGTCTTTCCATTTGTTCCGAATCAGAAAAAAGGTGTTTGGGTTTGCTCGGCTTTTCTTGCCAAGGTCCATTTTTTTGCTCGCCGTCAGCTTGATCATTGTTGTTTGATTGTGTCGCTTGTGTTTTTCCGTCATCTTGCACATCACTTTCTTGTTCAGTGCTGGTTTGTTCTTCACTTTGAGCGTGTTTTTTGTTTTTACTCTCTTCTTCTCTTTGGTCTTGAGGTTCACACGCATTTTTTAACTTTTTATTGTTTTCACTGTTAGAAGCTTCAGCTTGTTGCACTGTCATTTTGAGTGTAACAAGCATTTGGCGAACAATCTGTGCAAAAGCTTGTTGGTTGTAAATATGATGTGGGAGTTCATTGAGTTCTGCTGCTTTTTGTTCGAGTTCTTTACGCCACAATTCTAAGACAGAACCCGCTTCTCTTGGAGCTGCGCGCTTTGTTATTTTTTCACGCAATAAAAGTGCAATCGCTTCTTGGATGGGGGCTTCACTTTGGTTGCTAATTTTATGATAATGGGCTCTTTTGTATTTATCGGCGAGCATGACATCAAGATTTTTTGCAAGTCCCTCCATGGCTAAAGTACCAATTGCTTCAACACGTGTTTGTTCGAGGGCATCAAAGATAGCACGTGCTTCTGATTCTGGTGGAGAAAATTGCATGTGAATGCGGTTGTCATGCCATGCTTTGCGCAGAGCCATGGAATCACCTAGTCCGCGGGTAATAGTGATGTCTTTATTCGTTGCGTATTGAGGTAATTCTGGTAAACGCGCGCAACTTTCGCTTAAAGATGGTCGGTTATGACTAAAGGAAACTTCAAGGTTGTTTGTGCCTGCAATCGCACGCATACAGGTGGAAAGTGCTTTTTTTAAAGCTTCAGCATTAAGAGTGTTGTTGGAAGAATCTTTTGCCGGATTTTTGTTGTCGCCAATATCGGTAGCCATGAGTGACAGATTCCTTAAGGCGAAACACCATGAATGAGTGATTCGGGAAGCTCTTGTCCAAAGGCGCGTTGATAAAATTCTGCAACAGTGGCACGTTCGAGTTCATCACATTTATTGAGAAAGGTTAATCGGAAGGCAAAGCCGACATCTTGAAAAATTGTTGTATTTTCTGCCCAAGTAATGACGGTACGTGGACTCATGACAGTTGAAAGATCTCCATTGATAAAAGATTGGCGTACCATATCAGCAACATGAACCATTTGTGAAATTGTCTTTTTTCCCTCAGCCGTTTGAAAAGATTTGACCTTTGAACAAATGATATTAACCTCTTTATCATGGGGTAAATAATTGAGTATCGTAACAATAGACCAGCGGTCCATTTGAGCTTGATTGATCTGTTGGGTACCATGATAGAGACCGGTTGTATCACCAAGACCAATGGTGTTTGCCGTTGCAAAAAGACGAAATGCTGGATGGGGAGAGATGACACGGCTTTGATCAAGTAAGCTTAGTTTTCCAGAGGTTTCAAGAACGCGTTGGATAACAAACATAACATCGGGACGCCCCGCATCATATTCGTCGAAAACAAGAGCAATATTATTTTGATAAGCCCATGGCAAAATGCCCTCTTTAAATTCAGTGATTTGTAAACCATCTTTTAAAACGATAGCATCTTTTCCTACAAGATCGATACGACTTACATGACTATCAAGATTAATGCGAAGACAAGGCCAGTTAAGACGTGCAGCAACTTGTTCAATATGCGTTGATTTCCCTGTACCGTGATAGCCAGAAACCATTACACGGCGGTTAAAGGTAAAACCTGCGAGAATCGCTAAAGTTGTTTGCTGATCAAAAAGATAATCAGGATCGATATCAGGAACATGGGGACTTTTTGTGCTAAAAGCAGGGACTTTCAGATCTGTTTCAATATGAAATAGATCGCGAGCACAAAGTGTAATATCGGGCAAATTTTCAACGGTAAGATTTGTCATTATGTTTCTGGAAGGGAGAGGACGCTATTTATTCATTAGAAACGATACAAGAGTTAAAGTATTTATGCAATGCTCTATAATGAGAGCCTTAGATATTGAAGAAAGATTTTTTTACGTATTCTATAATGTTTTGCAAAAAAAGTAACATTTTGCGCAAATAATGATGGTCTAAATGAAAATAGACTCATATAAGCGCATGTTTTCAGCACAAACCAGACTTTTTTAGCAAATTGTAAGCATGTAAAACATCACGAAAGCGCTCTTCTGAAGCACGATTACCACCATTGGAATCAGGATGGTGCTTTTTTACCAACTCTTTATATTTCATTTTGATGTCTTCTGCTGAAGCGTTTGCCTGTAGTCCCAGTGTATCAAAAGCTTTTGCTTCTAAGGGCTTTAATTTTCGTGAGAACTTATTGTTTGAATGCTGCCCAGTAAAAAGCGTGAAGGGATCGCGCATGCGATTTTGATAGGCAGCTGTGCCAGAGCGAATCTTTGCATAATTCGCGGCTGTTTTTTTCGATGTACCATTGCTCAGATCTGTAGGCCATGTCGGACGATGTCCTGTGAGAGCATCCTTTTGAAATTTTGCGATATCTTTATTGCTAAGACCAGAGAAGTAATTAAAATTTTTATTATAGGCGCGTACGTGTTCAATACAAAAATATAAATATTGTCCTTCGTGATTTCGACCTGCTGGTGCTTTATGGGACCCTGTTTTTTCACAACCTTCCCACTGACACTGTTGTGCTTCTGGCTCAGCTTTTTGTTTTTTATTTGAGCTTATGCGAATTGAATCGAATAATTTAGATGTTATTGTCATATTATTGGTTTATGCAAAATTGATTAATTTTACAAGAATTGACTTTTGAAAAATTTGTTTTCACACTTATTCTATTATGAAAAAGGTGTATTTTTGCACGTTCATTTTGTTTGAGGAATGAAAAATGTTTATAGAAACAATAATTCAGAGAAAGCTTCAGGATGCTTTTCATCCGCAAAAGCTTGAAGTGATTAACGAAAGTCATCTTCATGAGGGGCATCCTCATAATGAACATGCTTTTGATGGTAAAGGAGAAACACATTTTCGAGTGAAAATTTTATCTTCTTCTTTTTCTAATATGACACGCGTAGAAATACATCGAGCGATTTATAAAGTTTTACAAGAAGAGTTAGCTACTTGTGTTCATGCTTTGGCACTTGAGGTTGAAACACTCTAATTTTTTGATGAGACGTTTTTAGGAACGGGGATGGGCCTTTTGATAGATTTTTAACAAATGGTCTGTATCGACGTGGGTATAGATTTGTGTGGTGGAAAGACTAGCGTGCCCAAGAAGTTCTTGAATCGTGCGCAAATCTCCCCCCCGTGATAAAAGATGGGTGGCAAAAGAATGGCGCAGTGTATGAGGCGTTGCAGTTTCTGGTAAACCAAGGCTTGCTCGTAAGTTGCGTACAGTTTTCTGAATAATGGCGGGCTGTAGGGGACCGCCTCGCGCCCCACGAAATATGGGTTGGTTATCCAATAAAGGATATGGGCAACATTTGAGATAATTTTGTACAGCTTCGTAAACAATTTTGATGAGAGGAACAAGGCGTGTTTTGCCGCCTTTTCCTGTTATAAATAAACTTGTTTTTTTAGGATCAGAAAATTGTTCTGGTGTGAGGCTTAAGGCTTCTGATATTCGCATTCCACAGCCATAAAGAAGCATGAGGACAGCAGCATTACGAGCGCTAATCCAAGGTTCATTTTCCAGTTGATTTTCTTGTTTGACTATGTGAAGTGCTGATTTTATCGCTAAAGGTTTTGGGAGCAATTTGGGGTGTTTGGGGCTTCGGATAAGTTGAGCCGCCGGAACATTAACGATTCCTTCACGTGATAAGTATTTGAAAAAAGAACGGATGCCTGCCACCCCTCGGCTTAAAGAGCGCGCACTTACATTGTTTGTACGCCGATAAGCAAGATAAGCACGCAAGTCACTGATGCGTAAATGAGAAAGATCTGTAAGGGTTGGTGTATGATTTAAGTGCTGACAGAGAAAAGACAAAAATTGCCGCGTATCACGTTCATAGGCTTGCACTGTTTGTGCTGACATACGACGTGTTTGGGTAAGACACTCTAACCAATTTTTCCTTGCGTTTAAAATTGCATGGTCTGCTGGAATGAGAGGAATATTTTCATCTTTTCTCTTGTCGTTTTTGATAGGCATTATCTAGTTGAGAGTTTCTTTCTTTTTAGCTTTTTCATCGTTAGAATGACCATTCTTGTTTTGGGGTTGCTCTTCACGATTGATAAGTTGCTTTTCACCTTTGAGAGAGAGTATTTTCACAAGATTGTGTGTTGACATCAAATGCGCAAAAATTAATCCTAAAAAGCCATTTTTATGAAGTTTGGCAAGTTGGCTTGCTGATAATTTATTCAATTTTTCTTCATCAACAACCCAAAAATGTTCCAATTGCGCTGAGAGACCTTTATCGTTTTTCACATTGATGGATTTTTGGCTTAGAAGATCCATTTCTACAAGAGCATCAATAAACTCAGAGGTTTTCTCCATAGCGATTTTAAAACTTTCAAGAAAACGAATACGTTCTTCCATAAAAGGAGAAATAGAGCCGTCGGAATTAAAAAGTTCTGTTCCTGCAACTTCATTAAACATACCGGACTGTTGATCAAAGCAAACAGAAAGTTCTTTTTCATTGCTAATTTGTGCCAAAACAAAAGGATAGCGACGGACAAAAGCAGGAACATAAGTATTGGTTTTCCAACTTTTATCAGAAGCGATATAGTCATTTTCGTCATTAGAAAGACCGACAAGAGCTGCGGATGTGTAGTGCCGTTTTTTTTGTTCATCTTCGGCGCACATAAATAAAATAGGATAGTCTAGTGCTGCTTGAAAATATTCAGTACTTGCTAAAGGAACCCAGTGAGTATCCTTGGCAAAAGACATATCACTTGGAGGAGCAAATTTTAGATTTTTATGGGAAACTTTGTTGATTGGCGTGATATCTTTGTAAAATAGCATAATATTTGCCATAAGACTTTCTCCTTTATTAATTTGTTTTTTGTTACCAAGAAAGGTCTTTTAGAAGATTGTCTCATATGGCAACAAGATTGAATAGAAAACTATAAGATTGAAGGGTTCATTTTTGAGAGATAATATTTTTGCATGAAGTATAATAAAGAAAAGCTTAAAAATAAAGTCTATCTTGCCATTATTGGTATGCCTCATGGTATAAAAGGAGATGTTTTTGTTAAAATTCTAAGTGCTGAGCCACAGCGTTTCAAGTTTTACAGCACTCTTTATGATGATATGGGGCGTTCTTATGAAATTGTAACTCTTCGGATACAAAAAAATAAGGCGATTGTACGTTTTAAAGGGGTAGAAAATCGTAATGCGGCTGAGTCTTTAAAAGGTATTCGCCTTTATGTGACGCGTGATCAATTAATTGATGATTTGATGGAGGATGAGTTTTATCAAGTCGATTTAATAGGCTTGTGTGTCCAAGATTGTGGGGGGAAAATCTTAGGTGAAGTGTGTGGTTTTTTTAATTTCGGGGCTGGTGATTTGCTTGAAATACGTTTGAATACAGGTAAAAGAGTTCTTATTCCCTTTAGTAAGGCGGCGGTACCAGAAATTTGTATGGATTCTGGTTTTCTTGTTGTTGATCCCATGGCCGCTGGTTTAATTGATGGGGGAGACAATGATAAAAAGGAAATAGCTTGAATCTAAAAATAAAGATGAAGGTAAAAAACAACAGATGAATTTCGTCAATAAAAAGTGGAATGTGTGAAAATATTAAAAATGCTCTTTTGAGCAGATATTGTAAGCACTTTATCTCGAAATAGTCCTGAATTTTTAGAGTCTTTTTTAGTGCAAGTATTTAGAAGGATCGTATTAAATATGGCGCAGATCAAGAAGACTCAGATTAACGCTATAGCGTTAAAAGTCTTGTTTGTGCTATTTTTGCTATTAAGAGTCTGTTTAAGAAAATAAGGATAAGAAATAAAATGAAATTTCAGGCGCGCGTTTTAACCCTTTATCCTGAAATGTTTCCTGGTTTTTTAGGGTATTCTTTAGCAGGGCAAGCTTTAGAGCGTGGAATTTGGTCACTGGAGACGGTACAGATTAGGGATTTTGCTTTAGACAAACACCATAGCGTTGATGATAAACCTGCTGGTGGGGGAGCTGGTATGGTAATGCGGGCGGATGTATTGGCGGCGGCTCTTGATTGCTGTCCACAGGATTCGCCAAGATTGTTGATGAGTCCACGTGGGCGTCCTTTTGACCAAGCTTACGCGCATAGCTTGGCTCGTGATACGGGTGTAACGTTAGTTTGTGGACGTTTTGAAGGGGTTGATGAGCGAGTCATAGAGGCACGAGAACTAGAAGAAGTCTCTATTGGTGATTATATTCTTTCAGGGGGTGAAACAGCCGCATTGGTTATCTTAGATGCTATTATACGTCTTCTGCCTGGAGTGATGGGGAATGCAGCTTCTGCAAGGTGTGAAAGTTTTGAAAATGACTTGCTGGAACATCCGCAATATACCCGCCCTTCTCTTTTCGAAGGGCGGGGTATTCCGCCTGTATTGCTCTCAGGTCATCACAAAGCGATCGCAGATTGGCGTCAAAGCCAAGCCGAATTGTTAACACGTCAACGTCGCCCTGATCTTTATGCGCGTTATAATAAAAATCATCAGAAAACTTGATTCATATGATAAGGTGGTGTATTGCATGGCTCTCTTTTTAGAGAGTTTTTTATAAAAGGTTTTCTGTAGTTCCAAAATTAAAATGAAGGAATGGTGTATTCGCTCCTGTGTAAGACATAGCCTAAAGAGCTCCTTATTCTTAATAAAGGCTTTTTTGGTAAGAGTTGAGCGCTCTGACTGTTCGATAAAGAACATGAAGGATAAAAGAAATGAATATTATCGCACAGCTTGAAGCTGAACAATGTGCAAAAATTGAAGAAAAGCGCCAATTTCCAGCATTTCAGCCAGGAGATACAGTCCGTGTTATGGTGCGTGTGACAGAAGGTACACGGACGCGTGTTCAGGCTTATGAAGGTGTCTGTATTGCGCGTTCAGGCGGTGGGTTGAATGAGACCTTTACAGTACGCAAGATTTCTTATGGTGAAGGGGTGGAGAGGGTATTTCCTGTTTATTCTCCTTTGATTGAAGGTGTTGAGCTGGTGCGCCGTGGTAAAGTGCGCCGTGCAAAACTCTATTATCTACGTGGCTTGAGAGGTAAAGCTGCACGTATCGCTGAAAAGAGAGATTATCGGAAAAAAGCTGAAAAGGTTGTTGAGAAAGTAGAAGCAGCATCTGTCAGCACAGATGTTGAAAAGCAAGTTTCTGAGTAAAGATTATATCGGCTAAACTTTATGCAAAAGCGGCTTTTATGCCGCTTATTTGTGTCTTTCTTGATTCGTTTTGCCTTTTAAAAGGCTTGGAGGGGACATAAAAATGTTTAATCTATCAATTTTTCCTCTTTTTATTCTTAATCATGGGTGCAATTTAAGAGACCATTGCATATATCGTGGATACTCAAAAGGATAAGTTTAATCTGAAAAAATGTCTGTTTATATTTGGAAAAGATTTTAGACCTTTGACGTGAAGATAAAAGTGTATTAGATTAAGGCGAGTTTTGCGGATCATATCCGGAGAGTAATCGGTTTTTTTATGCGTGACCTTTAATCCGTTATTTGAGACAACCGACCTGTAATATCGGTATCTTGAGATGCCAAACAAGTAAAAACGAGAGAGTATGTTTAGTCGTTTTGCGCGAACTTTCTCGTTCATTGCGGTTGCAAAAACCAGGTCAGGATATTTTATGATAGAGACAACTAGGATAAAAGAGCGCCCTCGTTCCCCTCATATAAGTATTTATCGTTGGACAATTACTATGGCCATGTCCATTGCACACCGCATTACGGGTATGGCGCTTTATGTTGGAACGGTTTTTTTTGCTGTTTGGTTAATTGCTATTGCGTGTGGCGAGGAGACATTTAGAACAGTTTACGAAATTTATAGTTCTTGGTTTGGATTGTGTATTTTGTTTCTTTATACTTTGGCAGGGGTTCATCACATGGTTGGTGGTGTTCGCCACATTGTTTGGGATCTGAAGCCTTGCCTTTTGGCAAAAGAAAAGGCAACAGTCACTGCTTGGGCGACAGTGTTTATTTCTCTTATTGTTACTTTTGCGATTTGGATTATTGGATATACCGTTGTTTAGCTGGGGGAGAAAAGAGACATGAAAAAAGATTTTCGAACGGAACTTGGAAAAGTACGGGGGCGTGGCAGTGCTCATGAAGGAACAGAGCATTTTTGGCTAGAACGTTTGACGGGGTTTATCAATCTACCACTTTTGATATTTTTTATTGTTCTTATTCTTTCGCTTGTGGGAAAGGACTATAGTATTGTGCGTGCAAGACTTGCACATCCTATTGTTGCTATTTTGATGGGATTGATGACTTTTTCGGTCCTTTATCATATGAAACTTGGTATGCAGGTGGTGATTGAAGATTATATTCCACGTGAAGGTTTTCGGATATTCTTTTTGACGTTAAATATTTTATTTTGTTTTCTCATAGGTGGTATCATTATTTTTTCTCTTTTGAAAATTGCATTAGGGGGTTAAACAAGTATGGCGGGTACAGGATCATCTCTGGGTGCTAAAGCAGGTAACACCCCTTATCGCACTGTAGATCATAAATTTGATGTTGTTGTTGTTGGGGCAGGTGGTGCAGGATTACGTGCGACACTGGGTATGGCAGAACAAGGATTAAAGACAGCTTGTATTACGAAGGTTTTTCCAACGCGCTCACATACGGTTGCAGCACAAGGGGGAATTGCTGCATCGCTTTCAAATATGGGACCTGACAATTGGCAGTGGCATTTATATGATACCGTGAAAGGTTCTGATTGGTTGGGCGATACCGATGCAATGGAATATTTGGTGCGTAATGCTCCTGCTGCTGTGTATGAATTAGAACATTATGGCGTTCCTTTTTCGCGAACGCAAGAAGGCAAAATTTATCAGCGTCCTTTTGGTGGACATACGACACAATTTGGTGAAGGTCCACCTGTTCAGCGTACTTGTGCAGCAGCTGACCGTACAGGCCATGCCATTTTGCATACGCTTTATGGACAAAGCTTAAAGCATAATGCGCAATTTTTTATTGAATATTTTGCACTCGATCTCATCATGACGGATGGGGTTTGTACGGGGGTTGTGGCATGGAATCTCGATGATGGTACAATACATCGTTTTTCTGCCAAAATGGTTGTTCTTGCAACCGGTGGTTATGGACGCGCTTATTTTTCTGCGACATCGGCGCATACCTGTACGGGTGATGGTGGTGGAATGATCGCACGTGCTGGATTGCCACTTCAGGATATGGAGTTTGTGCAATTCCATCCGACAGGGATTTACGGTTCTGGCTGCTTAATTACAGAAGGAGCTCGTGGTGAAGGAGGCTATTTAATCAATTCTGAAGGTGAACGCTTTATGGAGCGCTATGCACCTTCCTTTAAGGATTTGGCTTCACGTGATTTGGTTTCGCGTTGTATCACACTTGAAATTCGTGAAGGACGTGGCGTTGGACCTAAGAAGGACCATATTCATTTGGTTCTCAATCATATTGATCCTGCAATCTTGCATGAGCGTTTACCAGGGATTTCAGAATCAGCACGGATATTTGCAGGGGTGGATGTAACAAAAGAGCCTATCCCCATCTTGCCAACGGTTCATTATAATATGGGTGGGATTCCTACCAATTACTACGGGGAAGTTCTCAATCCAACGACTGATTCGCCTGATCGTATTCAACCAGGGCTGATGGCGGTAGGAGAAGCAGGATGTGCTTCTGTTCATGGTGCTAACCGCTTGGGGTCAAATTCATTAATTGATCTTGTGGTGTTTGGTCGTGCTGCTGCCATTCGCGCGGGTGAAGTTATTGATCGGAATGCAGAAATTCCACCCATCAATGAAGAAGCTGTTGACGAAATTATAGCGCGTTTTGATCGTTTACGTTTTGCACAAGGGGCAATACCAACAGCTGTATTGCGTGAAAAAATGCAACGCACGATGCAAGAAGACGCAGCAGTCTTCCGTACAGAAGATTCTTTGAAACAGGGATGTCAACGGATGAATAAAATCTGGGGGGAATTGTCGGATCTCAAAGTCACAGATCGTTCTCTGATATGGAATTCTGATTTGGTTGAAACATTAGAGCTTGAAAATCTTATGGCGAATGCAATCATGACTGTTCATTCTGCCGAAGCACGCTCAGAAAGCCGTGGCGCTCACGCTCGTGAAGATTATCCAGAGCGTGATGATAAAAACTGGCGTAAACATACGCTTTCACATTTGTCAAAAGAGGGTAAGGTGACATTATCATATCGACCTGTCCATGTGGACCCGTTAACATCTGAAGCTGATGGTGGGATCGATTTAAAGCGCATTGCACCTAAAAAACGGGTTTATTAAGGGGAGAATAAAATATGGTACAAATTAAGCTTCCCAAAAATTCTCAAGTAAAACCGGGAAAGGTTTGGCCTAAACCTGAAGGTGCTACAAAGCTGACGGAATTTCACGTGTATCGTTGGTCGCCTGATGATGAGGAAAATCCTCATTTAGATACTTATTATGTGGATCGTTCTGCTTGTGGTCCTATGATTCTTGATGGGCTTTTGTTTATTAAAAACCATATTGATCCAACTTTGACACTTCGTCGATCATGCCGTGAAGGCATCTGTGGTTCATGTGCGATGAATATTGATGGAACCAATACATTAGCTTGTACCAAAGGGATGGATGATGTAAAACACCCCATTAAAGTCTATCCTTTGCCTTCCATGCCGGTTGTTAAAGATTTGGTTCCTGACTTGAATCGCTTTTATGCGCAACACCGAGTTATTGAGCCTTGGTTACAAACAGTTTCTCCTGAACCTGCAAAAGAATGGTTGCAAAGTCACTCCGATCGCCAAAAAATCGATGGTCTTTATGAGTGTATTTTGTGTGCGTGTTGTCAGACTTCATGTCCAAGTTATTGGTGGAACGGTGATCGTTATTTGGGGCCCGCTGTTTTGCTTCAAGCTTATCGCTGGATTGCGGATTCACGTGATGAGATGTGTGGTGAACGTCTTGATAATTTAGAAGATCCTTTCCGCCTTTATCGTTGCCATACGATTATGAATTGTGCGCAAACTTGTCCAAAGGGATTAAATCCAGCGAAAGCGATTGCTGAAATTAAAAAACTCATGGTTGAACGCCGCCTCTGAAAATTTACTGATTGATCAAAATAAAGCGTAAGGTGGAAAATTGTATCTCCTTTTAGCAATTAAATCTCTAAAAGAAGATCGGCTGCTTATGAGGGTGCAGTAGCTATAATCATTCTAAAAGCGAAGTAATCTCTAAAAATTAAGCAATCCTTGTAGAAGCAATCCTTGCAATGGCTGAGTAGAAAACTCATAGTTGAATATTATCTTTGAAAATTGACCGATTAACGAACAGTAAAAAGAAAAATAGAAAATTGTGCGTGTTTTTGTGCCTCTTTGAGGCTTAATCTCTAAAAATTTATTGGCTTCTATGAGGCGGTTAGTATAGTTATTATTGCCTTTAAAAAGGCATTAGTCTTTCGAGCAAACTATACTTTAAATAGCGTTCTATGTAAAAACAATAAAATCAATATGCCATGTGTTTTTATTTTTATTAAATTCGCATCATAATTTATACTTTGATGCAGATTCAAGTAATCATTTTTTATAAAAAATGATTACTCTGTATAAATATAGAAGAAAAAATAAATGCTGATACAAATATTAAACGCATGTAAATTATCTAAATGAAATACAAAGGAGTGATCATTATGACAATTCGTCATTTTACGACACATTTATTGTAATATCGAAAACATTGCTAATATTCAAGGATTAGGAATTTTTGATAATATCATTATATATATAAAGGTCATATTTTTTGTTTTAAAGATTGGATTGTTAATCGCATTAAAAAGCAAAATTTATAGTTCTTAAAAAATGGAGAACGTAAAATCCCTCTCTATTGTAGAGATAGATCATACAGTTAAGGGGGAAGTAATTTAAAATTATTGTAACGTCATAGATTTAAATTCATTAAAGAGCAAATAAGGCGTTTTTAAAAAATATCAAATTTATAGTTTTTTCCAAAAATTTAGAAAAGGCTAGTGAGAATTCTAAGAACACGTGTTGCGAATGTGGAATAGGGATGTTTATAGGTTCGTTTGAGTTGAATGAATTCAATCATCAAAGAAAACATGTTGTGTTTTTATGAGTTTCATAGGTTTTGATTTTATATGTTTTTATCTATAAAAAATAGAGATTTCTAGGTTTAGGTCTTATTTATTATGTTAGGGTATTTCATTGTTCTTGTATATATGCTGAAGAAAGTTATTTAAGCAGTAAAAGTGTTTTTTATTTTTTAGCATAAAAGATATTTCTTAACATGAAAGAGAGGTGTCCAAGTATTAACGGTATAATCAGCCATTGTTTTGGTATTTATTCTGTTGTGCTGTAAAACACTATCTTATTTAGGATGTGGTAATTAGAGTGGTTAGAAGGTGAAATCTGCTAGGTGAGGGGGGCGGATTGTTTGCAGATCAGTGGCGTGTTAAGAGGCTTCGTCCTTTGAGGTGTGATAGGTGGAGTCTGTTAGCCAATTACGTAAACTAGAGCGAAATCTACGTGGACAGGTTTTTAACCTAACCTCTCTTATATATTGTGATAGGAAATTCACCTTAATAAGGACTACGACCGGTTACAGAAAACAGAAATCATTGCGAAAAAACAAGCGTGCTTGTTTTAAAATTTTTAATATTTGTGATCATAGTGACATGCGAAATCTCCTGTAGTATCACGCAGACCGTTCGTATTCTCGAGCCAAGAGTTGTCCATATATCCTCTTCAATCTGATCTTCACGAATTGATGCAAGAGATGGGTACGAACACCTGTAAGAATAAGCAGACGCAAAGCCAGTTGTATCATTCTTGTTGCTTTGCAGAGTGTTTGATAAAAATCTGGAACATTTCTCCAATTCATTGCCGGTTTATTAATGACTTTATGGCGTTGTTTTTCTAAAAGAGCTTTTGCTGTTGCAGCTTTTACTTATCAAATGGGAGTTAAGAGTATTATGTATCTCTGTTGGCGTAATCTTTGAAAGTTGCTATACAGCCGCCTAATTTGAGGAGAATATGAAGCTGTAAAGGTGCAAACCAGTTTCCATTTTTAGCATCATTTTTTAATTCTGCTTTACAGCTTTCAAAAGCATCTAGAGTAATGTCTTTTAAATAATAGAGATTATGCATTGCTTCACGCTTTTGTTTCTCTCGTTCTTTAATAAGATCAAAACCCTTATGTAAAACAGAACGCCCCGAACCAAATACACTTTGCTTGTCAATTTACACGCTTGTTTTTAAGAAACCTTTCTTTAAGGTGCCTAAGCTTATTTCACTACAGAGCTCGTGGATGGTATAATGGTAAAGCCCTGATGAATAATATAAAATTTATAGAGCATCTCCATTTTTACACTTCATAAAAGAGCAAGTTGGGTGCCATTAGACACTTTGCAAACTCCCAATATTGTGACAATTTGGGGCATTTTGGATGGTTTATAAAAGGCATTTTTAGTGCTTTTTGTACAGTTTCATTCTATACGGCTTTATTTACTTATAATGTGCAAGAGACATGGTTTTGGTTAATAAACAGCTTTGAAATGAGAGAATCCTACGGTACTAAGATCTTTTATCCAACACGCAAAATAATGAACACTCTTTATAAGTCAATGTGACGTGGCTTAAGAAGAGTGATTGTAGATCTGTTCTTTTAGGAATTTTTGCTTTTTGTGGTGCAGAGAAGAGAGCAGGAATATTCAGAGTAGAGCTTACCTTATGGAATCTATGGATATCGTCTTTAGGAGAGGGACATAAGCCACGTGATATGGTTAGCAAAGCTTGCCTAAGAGAAATTTGGTTGTTTACGAACAACTGGAGGTTAAGAATCTTTCTTCGTCTGAAGAAGACGTCTATATACCACTATACTTTTTATTACCAAATAGAACGTGGTTTATGGATGCTAAATCGAAATGATAATTTATTTCGTATGAGGTTTTCCGTATTTGGAGATTGTTTGGTTAAAAAACATATTTATTAATCACTTGAAAATAGCGCTTAGAATTTTTAAACGATAAGTTTTGGTCTTGATGACGATAATTATTTGTGATGATCGAAAGTACCTATTTTACGAAGCTTTCATTGATAGGCGAATCAAAATTTATTCTTTTCTTTTGTTTAAATATTTATTTTGCAGCTATTTTTTCTTTTTTGCATCAAAGATACTTTTTCAAAAGGTAAATGGAAAGAATGATCAAAGGCAAGAGAATAAAGAGAGCCTTATGTATAATTTGGTTTTCTCGTAGAGTTGTTGTCTATTAACTTTTTTCTTTTTTTCTTCATGAAGAGTGTAGAAAATCCATTGGAGAAGCAAAGAGAATAGGAAAAGTTAAATAAATAGCCGTAACAATTAGTTACGGCTATTTTTGTTTGCTTCATATTACCGAGAGAGGAAGCTCCCCTTAAGCGATTTTTGATTTAGCAAAAATCGGGTCGTAAAAGACTTCAGAGAGTTTTCTATCTTTAAAGAACAACACTACGTCAACTGTTGTATAGAGAACGATTTTTATCATTTCTAACTCGAGTTGCCGGCCAATTTCTGATCTTTTAATCAAGGTGGCACATCGCTCAAATGTTTGCAAAGCGCTGTTGGCATGCGTTGTTGTAATTGATCCGGGATGACCAGTGTTGAGCGAATTGAGATATTCCCATGCTTCATTGCCTCGCAATTCAGCGAGAAAAATTCTGTCAGGCGACTGACGCATACACGCATCTAGGCATTCTTCAGCTGAAACACGGCCTACATTGTTACCATAAATCATATGTACATGATTGGGATGATTGGGTAGAAAAAGCTCATGAACATCTTCAATTGTGATAATACGCTCCTCTACAGGGACCTTTTCAATTAAAGAGCGAGCAAATGTTGTTTTACCAGATCCTGTTTTGCCTGCAATAATAATGTTGCGTTTGTGAAGGACGCATTCTTCCAAAAATTCAAGAATTTTTCCCTCACGTTTACTTTGTAAGAGTTGAACTTCAAATGGTTCCAACCGTGTGAAGTCCTGCCTCGATAACAAGTTATTGGCTTCTTTTGCTGAAGGCTTATTAAAACTTACATCAGAAAAATCGTCAAATGCCCCTTCTTCTTTGAGTTCTTCTAACGTTTTAACTATGAGAGAATGTTTACGAATTACAAAGGAAAGAGCACCATCAACAACAGCTGGTGTTTGTATAATTGTACCACGTTGTCCACCAGGCAAGAGCACATAATTAATACTTCTGGGAGCCATACCGTTATAAACGATAATAGCTGTAATAAGCGTTTGCAAAAAAGTGGTTGTTAACTCTGGTACGCTATGTACTTGCCAACCCTTAAAGCTTTTCGTCCATACTTCACAGGGGCGGCAAATCGATAATTCAGTGATCGTGGGATCTTCTAAAAAACAATCAAGCGGTTGCAGAAGCTGAAAAACTGCTTGATCTTTTTGTATCGGGTTAACGTGTGACGAGACTGTAGACATCGCTGAAATCCAGATCACGAGCAACAAAAATATTTACTCGTTCGCCTTGGTTTTTGTAAAGTGTTGGTGTGATATTGATGGAATTTTGAAGAACATCGATTGCTATAGATTCAGCATTCTGAGCTCCTTTATTTTGTGAGTTATCTTTATTTTCTTTGCTGCTTTTACCAACTTTTCCTCTTACCCATTCTCCTAAATCACCGATAATGCTTACCATAATTGCACTACCAAATCGTTCCCAAAAATGTCTGTCAACCCAGCCACCAATACCCGCTTCACCCAGAGGACCTGTGCCTGGTGAGTCAAGATTGACAACAACACCAGAAGGCGTTTCAATGCGTAACCATTGCACAAACACGCGCGTTTGTCCTTGTTGTATGCCACTTTGGTAAAAACCAACAACTTTAGAACCACGGTCAAGCAAAACAACACGTCCACTCGTGGAATAAATATCGCGTGTTAAATGACACGTCGTCATTCCGGGTTGTGATGTAATGATTTTTGTTTCTAACGTACAATCTATTTGCGTTCCTTGTGTAATCAAAAAGTCACGGTTACGAAGTTGCATCGCATGTGATTGACCTAAACGCACGGGCTGAAGGTTATCAAATAATACGCCATTACCTCTATCATTATTCGATGCTTTATTATTTGTATCTGTAGATCCTTCGCTACCACCGTTGTTAAGGCTAGAACTGAGCATACGTTTGCGTGCTAATTCTTCAGAATCTTGGAGCATATGTGGAGGAATGGCTGTTTGAAGAAGCTTACTTAAGGCCGGTGGAATATCCAAGTTTGAATCTTCTATTTGTGTTGATTTTTCTGCTTCTTCTACAATCTTTGGTTCTTCTATAATTCGAGGGACATAGTTTGGTATAATTTGCTGTACTATTTGTTGTGATTTTTCTTCCTCAACCTCCACGGTATTACGCATTTTAAAAGCTTTCCAAGTCAAGGCAATCGGTATCGCTACTATGACAATAAGTCCTACCATTAACAATGCACGGGTACCTGGAATTGTTGGACGACGTTCAGAACCTAGTTCGGACCCTCCATAGGCACCTTCAATATGTTTTTGATCGACGTTGTCCAGTTTTGTACCTTTTCCCTCTCCTTCCTTATTGTCAAACATCATTTTCCTCCTTTATTGATACGATAAACCACCGAAGATACTGTCCCTGTTGTGTTTGGTACGCCATTGGGGTCATAGGCTTCATTAAAAACAGCTAGAGCGCGTTTACCAAGCCGTATGAGCCATTTAGGATTGACCTTATGAACGGCGATAATATCATTAGAACTGCCGATAACGGTGCGTGGTATTAAGCTTTCATTGCCTTCAGCATCTACGACATAAATCGATGGCATATCCATGTTAGCGGGAAATTTGAAGTAAGTAATACGCCCATTGTCCCAAGCATTTATCGGAGCAATATCTTGGTGACCACTCATGGTATAACTGAGATTATAGCCGTTGACGCTTTGGTGAAAACCACGTTCAATCGCAAGGCGTCGATTGTTTTCTTCTGACTTTTCATCGTTTGAATCGGGATAATGGAAAGCCAATTCATATGTTGATCCCGCACGGTCATTCCGAAATTGTAGTCGGAATTTATAACTCCGTTTGTCGGTTACAACGATGAGATTGGTATTGGCAAGTTCTGCTTTTGGTTTAATAAAAATATGCCGCCCTTTATGAGCAAAGGCATAGGCTTCAGAATCGCCAAAGGCATGAGTTATGTACTGTTCACCTTCTTCAAGAATAATATGTGTTGCCACACCAAGAACTGTTTCAATTTGAACCACATCGGCTTCGTTATATGTTATATAGCGAATGCGATGATCATATTGTGAATTTGATGGACTTTTGAGCGCCTGCACAGGTACCGTATAAAGAGAAGAAAACGAAGACAATAGAACAACGAACGCAAGTTTTTTCATAACAATCAATTCCTTAATCATTCAACAGTATTTCTGGGTCAGAACGGTAACTTGTTACTTGAAAACCAAGGGGGTTAAGCAATCGATCAGATGATTTCATGGGTGCACCAACATAGGTGTAACCAATTGTTGCAATTTGGTGCTGTTTTGGTCCAGTAGCAGCACCGTTGCTGTCAAGTTGCTGAGTCGTAAAACGTACAGTTGCTTGACCGAGTCCATTAGGCTGGATTGATCGTACTTTAACTGTAATACGTGCTTTGTTGGAAAGCACTTTGTCCCGTGCATTTTCTCCATCATAGATTTTATAATATTCTTGTTGAACAGATGCCGCACTTAAAAGTGCTGTTGTGTCATAGTTCAGTTGAATAGTATCGTAGTCGTAAGTTTCGCGGTTAAGCACATATTGATTTAGCCAATATCTATCTACAACTTCGCCATAGCTTTCTTCGTGTTCACGCATGATTGAGATAACATCAACTGCACCCGTCGTATTATCAACGCGCAATACTAAGGGAGTTGGAGCTGGTTGAGAAAATCCAACAACTCCACATATCATACCGAATAAGCCAAAAAGACCCACAGTACTCGCAACACGCCATGCCGTTCTGCGCGACCTTATAAATTCATTGATAAGATCACGTTCTAAGCCACGGCTTTCTTCATAATAACTTCTAAGTTGTTCGGCTTTCACTGGTTTTGCTTGTTTTGTTTTCATCTGTCTCCTCGCTTGATTTCGGCAGGGATTGTTTTATTAATGGGCACGCGGTTCCTATCATTGNGTTTGAAGTTCATTAAATAGACTTTTGAGGTATTGAAAACGATTTTCTACGTTTTCAAAACTTTTTAAAGTTATAGCTTTATTTAGTATTGAGAAAAATTCTAAACGCTCAAAAAGCAACGTACCCATTTGATCAAAAGGCTCAGAAATTTTGTTTTCGTCCTCTAATACCTCTTGATATGATTTCCTTGAAAGCTTATCACTCTTATAGAGCGATTCTGGTTCTTTGAGAAAAAAACTAGAAAAATCTATAGTTTTAGGTCCAATTTTTTGACTATTTGTTATAGCCTGATAGGTTTTTTCTGTTTGCGAAAGTTGTTCTTTTTTCAACTCAAGCTGTTTTTTTAAGAGCTCAATAATTTCCCCTTTTTTTAATAGATCAATAAGCTCCAGATATTCTGCTGGTAGAGCAGATTGTGGCGGTGAAGCAAGTGAACTCTGTTTAGTATGTGATTCCGAAGGAATCTGTGCCCTTAAAAGACTTTCCCATATGCAAGTAGATATATCATCAACATTGTTTGCATGTGCCAGATTTAGCATTCCCAAAAGGGTAATCATTCCTGTTATAATAAATCGCTTTTTCATCTGTCTCCTCGCTTGATTTCGGCAGGGATTGTTTTATTAATAGGCACACGATTTCTATCATTAGGCTGTTTTAGCTTTGGTGCTAATGCACAAGCCGATAAAAGGTTTGCAATCAAAATCACAAGAATGATTGACTTCATTTTAATATGACTCTTTTTACTGTTATATACATTCTGATATTTGTTGTCATTATTATAATTTTGACACTAAAGTAAAGTGTATAGTTTACGATAATTTATCTTTTCTTAATTTCATTTTTTAATTTATGAAAATAGCTCAATTTCAGTGCAAATATTTTTTACTTTAGGATTGGATATCTTGGTTGATAAAGTCCTGTGGTAAGAGCTATTGAAGTAATAATACTTATTCGCAGGAAACGGTTTACGAATCCGGAGAGAGGCATATCTATAGCGCCCCGGATGATGAGCCATCCGTAGATGATGAAAGCGATTGTGATACCGATTGATACAAAGGGTGTAATTGTAACAATTGCTTTTGAGGAAAGATCCGTGACATATGTTTTTGTTATCTGATCAATTTTATTGAAAAGTTGCGTGAACACTGTAAAGTCCATGGAATTCCTCTTTAACAAATTTTCAACTTTTTATCACCTTGAAACATAGATACATGCTAAACGCTTCATTTGCATTTATACATTACCTAAGTATTTTCATTACGATGTTTTGGCTTTGATAAAATCTTTGTGCTTCTCTTAATTGTTCAGAGAGTACTGAACCTTCTACATTGATTTTTGTTTTCATGAAAAAAAGCAAATGCTGTAAAAAGCTTTATTGGGTAGATCTTATTATAGGCATATTTTTGTAGTTAGAGGCTACAATTTTTCTGTACAATTTACGTTTTTGTATTTCGATAAGAGTCTCTTCGTCATCGCTTAAATTTCTGACCATTTGTAGCTTTGTATATTCATTTTGGATCATGGCTGACATGGTCTTGATGCGTGTTTGCAGTTCGAAAACTTCTTTGAGATCTTTTGTTTTATTTATCTTATCTAAGAAATCGTTCATTTGTTTAAAGCGGTTCTCTGCGTCTTGGAAAGTTTGAAAACTTACAGCTTTTTCGACAATTCCACTATATTTAAGACGCGTATTAATTGTTTCGCGCATTTGGTCATACGGCAAATGCTGGAAGCCGTACCTTTTCTCTTCGAGAATAATCTCATTAAATCTTTTTTTAAATTCCCCAGTAGTTATGTTTTGGTAGTTTGTCTGTGTTTTTGGGTAGATAGAAAACAAATCTTGTATGAAATAATTCTTGTTTTCTCCTATTGTTGGTTTTTGTATCCTATTTCCTGTTATAGACTGATGAATTTTTTTCGCGTTTTCGATCTGGTTTTCGTTTGTTTTAATTTGTTGTTCTAACAACTTAATAATTTCCAGATATTCTGCTTTTGAAAAAGGACTTTTAACAGTTGAACTTTGTGTCCCAGAACCCCAACTAAAGCTAGACGTTAGAGTTAAATTTATCATCCCCAAAAGGGTAATCATTCCTGTTATAATAAATCGCTTTTTCATCTGTCTCCTCGCTTGATTTCGGCAGGGATTGTTTTATTAATAGGCACACGATTTCTATCATTAGGCTGTTTTAGCTTTGGTGCTAATGCACAAGCCGATAAAAGGTTTGCAATCAAAATCACAAGTATGATTGACCTCATTTTAATATGACTCTTTTTTACTGTTATATACATTCTGATATTTGTTGTCATTATTATAATTTTGACACTAAAGTAAAGTGTATAGTTTACGATAATTTATCTTTTCTTAATTTCATTTTTTAATTTATGAAAATAGCTCAATTTCAGTGCGAATATTTTTTACTTTAGGATTGGATATCCTTGTTATTTTGTCATATGGATATTAAGGGCGTCTGTTACGGGAACCATTGCTTTTTATCTCATCTAGTTTTTATGTCTCCATAGATGTCCAAATGTAATGCCTTTTGCGAGAGAATTGGCCATGCTTGATAGTTTGAGTAACAGCATGATGGATATAATGGACAAGATGAGAGCTCCCCCAAACATGAAACTTACATTCTGGTCGTAGTCGAGTTTCATATCGCTCAAATAGTTTGCAAAGATATTCATCATCAGATTAAATACAGTTGCTAAGAGTAGAAAGAGGATTATATAATTGACGACTTGGATTATCCATTGCTCGAAAAGGCGATGAGTTGGTTGCCAGAGCAAAGCAATGATGAAGAGTGGTCCCAATCCTACGAGAAGTGTAATAGCGATTTTTGTTAGGAGCACGAGACCACCGCCGATTGCTACTACGAGGCTTGTTGCTAGCAAGATAATGATGCCTAAGAGACTGTAAAGCAGTCCATTGGCTTCGAAGAAGACGGTTTCTTGGAAAAGGCGGCCTGCATATTGAAATCCTTTGGTTGCTGCTGTGTCCAGTAAATTCATTAATTGTGTATCATTGAGTGGATTTGTTATGAGCGCTTTTGATAACTCATAGGGCATTTGTGTTATCAAAATGGCAATTTCATTCTGATAAAGTCCTGTGGTAAGAGCT